>CASFUI010000079.1 GCA_949297565.1 uncultured Eubacteriales bacterium | reverse complement strand
GGGACTGCTTGCAGGCTGCGGAGTCGGAATTCTTGTGCTTTTTAAGGAAAACAGGGATGTAAAGGAAAATATAAAGATACTTGTGCTTCTCTATGCTCTCGGATTGTTTTCCGGAATAATAATTGATGCTGTATGCAGCTTTTTTTAATGTGATGCCCCCTCGTTTTGAGGGGGTGTTTTATTATTTTTACGAATCCCCGCCTCGCGAAAGAGTTCGCAAGCGAACGCTTTGTTCGTTGTTTGTCATACGGCTTATGGCTGAACTGTTGCAAAAAAATTTAAAAAATAATATTTTTTTATTGAAAGTTATCAATGTCGGTGTTAAAATGAATACAACTTTTAAAAAAGTATTTTGCAAAAGTAATTTTGCTAAGCTTGGAGGCTGATTATGAAAATTTACAGTGTCTA
This sequence comes from uncultured Eubacteriales bacterium, assembly GCA_949297565.1. Taxonomy (GTDB): domain Bacteria; phylum Bacillota; class Clostridia; order Lachnospirales; family Lachnospiraceae; genus Lachnospira. The sequence continues at coordinate 12,484 of CASFUI010000079.1, read as the reverse complement.
TGACAATGAATTTTCCGTTTACGGAAGAGTGCTTTCGGAGCTTGACACAAAGGAGCTTGTGGAAGCCATGCAAAAAACACCTGTGCCTGAGGATGTTGTATATGTTCCGTCCGATAAGGCGCTTGAGGAACTTTCGGTCTGCCGTGTGATGTCAGAGAGCGTTTACGGAGGCATGCCGGTGCAGATAGGCTACTGCAACGGGCATAACAGCAGACTTAACGCGCTCGAATATCACAGAAGCTCAGAGATAAATGTCGCAGCCACAGACATGATTTTAATGCTTGGCAGACAGCAGGATATAAGAGAGGATTTTACATACGAGACCGATAGAGTCGAAGCGTTTCTTGTTCCTGAAAATACCGCGGTTGAGATTTATGCCACAACACTTCATTACGCACCCTGCCAAGCTGACAGCAAGGGCTTCAGATGTGCCGTAATACTGCCGCAGGGAACTAATTATGAGGTGAAGCAGCCGGGCTTGCGAAGCGAGGACAGACTTCTGGCAGCCTCAAACAAATGGCTTATAGCTCATAAGGATGCGCATATTGAAGGTGCGTTTGAGGGGCTTGTGGGAGAAAATATAACCCTTTAAAAGATGTAGCTGACACAAATAAATTAAGTTCGCCTGCGGGACAGGCGAAAGAAATGGAGGAAAGATAATGAATAACATGCCTGAAGTAAAAGTTGGAATTGTAGCTGTGAGCAGGGATTGTTTTCCGGAGTCGCTCTCGGTGACAAGAAGAGAAAATCTTGTAAAGGCTTACAAGGCAAAGTATGATGAGAAAGAGATTTACGAATGTCCTGTTTGTATTGTCGAGAGTGAGATACATATGATGCAGGCGCTGGAGGACATAAAAAAAGCCGGCTGCAACGCGCTCTGTGTTTATTTGGGTAATTTCGGACCTGAGATTGCAGAGACAATGCTTGCAAAATATTTTGACGGACCTAAGATGTTTGTGGCAGCAGCCGAGGAGACATCTGAGAACGGCGGGCTTGTTCAGGGCCGAGGCGACGCTTACTGCGGAATGTTAAACGCAAGCTATAATTTAAAGCTGCGCGGCGTAAAGGCGTACATACCTGAGTATCCGGTAGGAACAGCGGAGGAATGCGCAGATATGATACATGAGTTTCTTCCTGTTGCTAAGGCTGTATATGCGCTTGAGAATTTAAAGATTATAAGCTTCGGACCACGCCCTACTAACTTTCTGGCGTGCAATGCTCCGATCAAACAGCTTTATAATCTGGGCGTTGAGATTGAGGAGAACTCAGAGCTTGATTTGTTTGAGGCATTCAATAAGCATGAGAAAGACGAGAGAATACCTTCCGTTGTAAAAAGCATGGAGGAGGAGCTCGGCTCAGGAAATAAGAAGCCGGAGATACTCTCAAAGCTCGCGCAGTACGAACTCACACTCTTAGACTGGGTTGAGGAGCACAAAGGCTCGAGAAAGTTTGTTGCGCTGGCGGGAAAATGCTGGCCGGCTTTTCAGACACAGTTTGGTTTTGTTCCGTGTTATGTAAATTCGAGGCTCACCGCTATGGGCATTCCTGTGTCATGTGAGGTGGATATTTACGGAGCGCTGAGCGAATTTATAGGAGCGGTTGTGAGCAATGACACTGTTACGCTGCTTGATATTAACAATTCAGTTCCTGAGGATATTTATGAGCAGGATATAAAAGGCAAATTCCCATATACATTAAAAGATACGTTTATGGGCTTCCACTGCGGAAATACGGCTGCATGCAAGCTCTCCTTCTGCGAGATGAGAAACCAGATGATTATGGCGCGCTCACTGCCTGAGGAGGTCACAAACGGAACACTTGAGGGAGATATTATACCTGGAGATATTACATTTTTCAGACTTCAGAGCACGGCGGACGCAAAGCTCACGGCATATGTCGCTCAGGGTGAGGTTCTGCCTGTTGCCACGAGATCATTCGGCGCGATAGGTATTTTTGCAATACCTGAAATGGGAAGATTTTACAGACACTGGCTTATTGAGAAGAACTTCCCTCACCACGGCGCTGTAGCATTCGGACACTTCGGGAAGGAGCTCTTTGAGGTATTTAAGTATTTGGGAGTAGAGGAAATCGGATTTAACCAGCCGGCAGGAATGCTTTACAAGACTGAGAATCCGTTCGGAAGATAATAAAAATTGGAGAAAGGAGCCGCATCGTTAATGGAGGGTATGTATTATATCGGAATAGATTTGGGAACATCCGCTGTAAAGCTTATTTTAATGGAAAAGGACGGCACTGTTGTCAATACTGTGTCGAGAGAATATCCTATTTTCTTTCCGAAGCCGGGCTGGTCAGAACAAAACCCCAAAGACTGGTATGAAAATACAGTCGGCGGAGTAAGGGAGCTGCTTAACGGATTTGATGCTTCAAAAGTCGCCGGAATAAGTTTTGGAGGACAGATGCACGGGCTTGTAATACTTGATGAGAACGATAAGGTTATAAGACCCGCAATTCTGTGGAATGACGGCCGCACTACAAAGGAGTGCGATTATCTGAACAATACAATAGGAAAAGAAAAGCTGGCTGAATATACTGCCAACATTGCGTTTGCAGGCTTCACGGCTCCGAAGCTTCTGTGGCTTAGAGAGAACGAGCCTGAAAGTTTCGGAAAAATAAGTAAAATCATGCTGCCAAAGGATTATCTGGCATATAAAATGACAGGAGTTCACTGCACTGATGTGTCTGATGCATCGGGCAGCTTGATGTTTGATGTGAAAAACCGATGCTGGTCAGATCAGATGCTAAAGCTGTGTGGTGTTGACAGAAGCTGCATGGCTGAGGTTTACGAAAGTTTTGAGTGCGTGGGCTGCCTTACCGAGAAGGCTGCGTCCGAAATGGGGCTTGACACATCCGTAAAGGTAATTGCGGGTGCGGGAGACAACGCTGCGGCAGCAGTCGGAACCGGAACGGTCGGAGAGGGAAGATGCAATATTTCACTCGGAACAAGCGGAACTGTATTTATATCAAGCGATAAATTCGGAGTCGATGAAAATAATGCTCTGCACTCTTTCTGCCATGCCGACGGACATTATCACCTCATGGGATGCATGCTGAGTGCCGCGTCCTGCAACAAGTGGTGGATGGACGAAATATTAAAGACAAAGGAATACGACAGGGAGCAGGAGTCTATAACAGACGATATGCTTGGAAACAACAGAGTATTTTATCTGCCGTACTTAATGGGGGAGCGCTCACCGCACAACAATCCCGCTGCAAGGGCGACCTTTACGGGAATGACGATGGATACAGGGAGAGTTGATATGACTCAGGCTGTGCTTGAGGGCGTAGCATTTGCGATACGTGATTCATTTGAGGTTGCTAAGAGCCTGGGAATAAATGTGTCGGAGACGAAAATATGCGGAGGCGGCGCAAAGAGCCGGCTCTGGTGCAGGATGATTGCCAATATTCTCAATATCAAGGTGTGTGTGCCTGTGACAGAGGAGGGACCTGCGCTTGGCGCCGCTATGCTTGCGGCAGTAGGGACAGGTGCTTACAGGGATGTATATGAGGCGGCAGAAAAAATTGTGAAAGTAAAGGAAACAATACTGCCGGACGAAGAGATTGCCGGTCGTTATGAGAAGAAATATCAGCAGTTTAAGAAGATTTATCCGGCTCTTAAGCCTGTATTTGACGAATTTGACTGAAGAAATATTATTAGAGCGTCTGACGGCGCGGAAAGGTGGAATTATTTATGAAGTTTTTTATTGATACCGCAAATGTTGATGATATTAAAAAGGCAAATGATATGGGCGTAATCTGCGGAGTTACCACTAACCCGTCTCTCATCGCAAAGGAGGGAAGGGATTTTAATGAGGTTATAAGGGAGATTGCCTCTATCGTTGACGGCCCTATAAGCGGCGAGGTAAAGGCAACTACCGAAGATGCAGAGGGAATGATTGAGGAAGGCAGGCAGATTGCCGCAATACACCCTAACATGGTGGTTAAAATTCCAATGACTGCGGAGGGGTTAAAAGCCACAAAGGTTTTGTCTTCGGAGGGAATTAAGGTGAATGTCACGCTGATATTTTCGGCAAATCAGGCGCTGCTTGCGGCAAGAGCGGGAGCGGCTTACGTATCTCCGTTCCTCGGAAGACTTGACGATATATCCCAGCCTGGTATAGGATTAATACGTGATATAGTTGATATTTTTGCTAATTATGATATTTCTGCGGAAATTATCTGCGCAAGCGTCAGAAATCCAATTCATATTACAGACTGTGCCCTCGCCGGCGCAGATATTGCAACTGTTCCTTACAAGGTTATTGAGCAGATGATACATCATCCTCTGACCGATGCGGGAATTGAGAAGTTTAAGAAGGATTACGAAGCAGTATTTGGTGAATAATGTGAAAAATAAGCTTGATAGCTTATTTTTCACAAGCCATGCATGGCTGGCTATTTGTGACGGAGCGTCACAAATAGCTGCGATGGCAGACGCAAATTTGATATTTGCGTCGCCCCGTCGCGATAAACGCTCCGGAATGGGGATTAGTATGATAACTACGTCAAAGATAACGACAACCGATGTCAAAAGGTATAACAAAAACAGAGTATTTCAGCTTATATATACTGCAGGAAAAATATCCAGGCAGGAGATTGCTGACGCTTTGCAGCTTTCTCTGCCTACCGTCAATCAAAACCTTAAGCTGCTGTTTGAGATGGGACTTCTGTCTTATGAGGGCAGCTTTGAATCTACCGGTGGGCGAAAGGCGCAGATTATCTCTGTGAACGGAGCCGCGAGATATACAATAAGCGTAAACTTATCGGATAATGGGATAAAGGCGGCAGTGCTGGATTTGAATTGCCAAGTGATAGGAAGCATGAGAGTTACGGCTGTGTTTGAGAGGGGCGCGTCATACGGCGAGACTGTTGCGGATACGGTTATGCGTCTTGTGGAGCATACCGGAATTGACAGCAGCGCTGTTCTCTGTGTAGGTATAACTGTTCCGGGAATATTCGACATGGAAAATTCAACTGTTGTGTATGCGCCTACTATGGGAATGAAAAACTATCCCATGGAAAATATAGCAAGGCTTCTGCCGTTTGAGTGCCGCGGAATGAATGACGCGCGCTCGGGAGCGTTTGCTGAATTCTGGTTTGACAGGGAAAGTCATGACAAAAAAGAGGGCAAGACTTATCTTATGCTTAACACAGGCGTCGGAGGCTCGTATATCGACAGCGATAATATCCGTTTCGGAAGCCATAACAGATACGGCGAGTTTGGCCATATGACTCTGTATCCTGGAGGAAGACCGTGTTTCTGCGGCAAAAAGGGCTGCTTTGAGAGCTATGTGTCAGCCAGATGTCTGTCCTCTGATATGGGAATTACACTGGACACGTTTTTTGAGGGTTTAAGAAACGGAAATGAGGAATACAAAAAAGTTTTTGATAAGTATCTTGATGATTTGACAACAGGTATTAACAACCTTTATATTATGAGTGATGGAGATGTGATTGTGGGCGGTCCCGTTGCGGCATATTTAAGGGAATATAAAGATTTAATATGCAGAATGCTTGTTGAGAAATGTTCGTTTGAGATTGACGGCTCGTACTTAAGTTTTGCCAAATGTACCCAGCAGCAGGCTGATTCGGGCGCCGCACTGATTTTTCTGGCTGATTTTATCAGCAGTATATAATATGTCTGTTCAGGGTTAGGAGCGGTTAAATGTTGGGATTTTTAAAAAATATAAAAAGAACTCTCGGTCAAGAGCCGTGTGAGATTATAAAACACTGCGCTGTTATGCTGATGACAGCGTGGTGTTTTATTTGCACTCTGAGCATTCCCCGGATTGCCGGCAATACGGGAAGTCCGGTGAGCAGTCTTGAGAGTATAAGATATATCAATTTTACTGTGCACTGCTTAAAGACGGCAGGATTGTTCTGCGTCCTGATGATTTTTTTCTGCGCGCTCTCATCAGTCTCAAAAAAGACGGGGGATGTATTTGAGAGGCTTATATTTTTTCTGTCGGTTTTTATGTATGGAATTGTGTGTGTGATTCTCTATGACAATGTTTATTTCTGCCTCTTTATGACTGGCATCGTGCTGCTCTCTCTTATGTATTGCATGAGGGGGATTGACTTTAGCAAAGTAAAAATAAATACATGGGAGTTTGCGGCTGCGCTTGTGTTTCTGGCGCTTATTCCAGCTGTTTTCATAGGCGTGTACACAGTGTCAAGGTATCTTACATTTTCTTCGCCAAACTATGACTTCGGTATATTTTCACAGATGTTTTATTACATGAAAAATACTTTTGCCATGAACACAACATGTGAGCGCGATGTCCTGATGTCTCATATGAATGTGCATATCTCGCCGGACTGGTATCTGCTTCTTCCGTTTTACGCTTTATTTGACAGCCCTGTAACCTTGCAGATCATGCAGGGTGTTGTTCTTGCGCTTGCGATATTCCCGCTCTCAAAAATATGCAGGCTCAGAAACTTAAGCCGTTTACACACGACTGCGCTCTGCGCGGTTTATGCGTTCTATCCTGTAATCAGCTCTGGCTGCGGTTATGATGTCCATGAGAATATGTTTTTGCCTCTGGCTCTTTTATGTCTTATTCTTGTGTTTGAGCAGGATTTGGGATGGCAGTTAATTCCGGCGGCGGCTTTTACGCTTGGCGTAAAGGAGGACGCTGCGGTGTATGTGGCGTTTGTCGCTCTCTATATGATAGTCGCGAAGAAAAAATATAAAAAGGGAGCTGCGGTATTTGCGGCAGCAGTCGTATATTTCTTTGCGGCAGTATGGTGGCTCTCAAAATTCGGAGACGGAACACTCACATTCCGCTATAATAATGTTATTTTGGGAGGAGGCGGAAATGTGCTTGGAATTATCAGGACAGTTCTGTCTAATCCGGCGTATATTGTTACTCAGATTATGCAGGAGGAAAACATCACGTTTATTGTGTCTGTGCTTGGCTCCCTTGCGTTTATTCCTCTGGCGTTAAGGAAATGGCATGTGCTCATTCTGTTCGGGCCTTTTATTATGTTTAATCTTCTGCCGGATTACGTTTATGCTCATGATATAGGCTTTCAGTATGTGTTCGGAAGCGGCGTGCTGCTTTTGTATGCGGCGCTTGAAAATATTTCTTCAATGAGACGGCTGCTCGCGTCAAAGGTTACAGCGGCTATGGCGGTGTCCTCTGTAATGTTTTTTGCAGCTCTCTCGTGGGACAGAATTTCAATTACGGGACGTTTCGGAAATTCTGACCTGACGCAGATGTACGACAGCATGGATGAGGGTATTTCAATGATACCTGACGATGCGAGTGTGGCGGCGAGCTCATTTTTGTGCGCAAAGCTTTCCAAGCGCGATTATCTGTATGAGGTATACTATACAGACAAAATGACGGATTACGTTGCGCTTGATTTGCGGGGAGTGAAGCTGGAGGAGGCTTCTGTTCAGGAGGCAGATAAAATAAACGGAGATGGCGGAGGTACGGCAGTTACGGGAAATACCGACGAAAATACTCTTAAATATCTGAACAGTCCGGATTATGAGACTGTGTATTATAAAGAGGGTTGTATCGCCGTTCTGAAAAGAAAGTGATTGCCTGAAAAAGTAATTTTTTGTATAATATTAAAACTAAATTGAATGTTCCGTGAAAATTGTGCCGGGACGGATTGGAGTGCATATGAAGAACTGGGAAAAATATATAAGAAAGGTTGAGCCGTACGTTCCGGGAGAGCAGCCTGAGAATACAGATGTTGTAAAGCTTAACACAAATGAAAACCCGTATCCGCCTTCTCCTAAGGCATATGAGGCAGCGCGGGATTTTGATTTTGACAGGCTCAGACTCTATCCGGATCCTGAGGCGGGAGTGCTTACCGAGGCGATAGCACAGCGTTATCATATGAGCAAGGACCGTATATTTGTAGGAGTCGGCTCTGATGATGTAATATCAATGTGCTTTATGACATTTTTTAATTCTGATAAGCCGGTGCTTTTTCCTGATATATCATATTCATTCTATTCGGTTTGGGCAGAATTGCACCGTGTAAAGTATGAACAGGTTACTCTTGACGAGAACTTTAATATTATTCCCGAGAGCTTTTACCGCGAAAACGGCGGAATTATTTTTCCTAATCCGAATGCTCCTACCGCGCTTTACATGGAGCTTGAAAAAGTTGAGGATATTATACGGCATAATCAGGACAGCATAGTGATTATCGATGAGGCATATATTGATTTCGGCGGAAAATCCGCAATAGAGTTTGTGGATAAATATGATAATGTTCTGGTAGTACAGACTTTTTCAAAATCCCGCTCTATGGCAGGTATTAGGATAGGCTATGCTTTCGGAAGTCCCGCGTTAATCAGGGCGTTAAACGATGTGAAGTTTTCGTTTAACTCTTATACGATGAACGCCTATTCGCTTGTCTGCGGAAGCGCAGCAATGGCAGACGAGGAATATTTTAACGAATGTGTGGCAAAAATTATTAAAACGCGTGAAAATGCAAAGCTGGAGCTTGCAAGGCTTGGGTTTGAATTTCCTGATTCAAAGGCTAATTTTATTTTTGCCGCGCACGGAAGCGTTCCGGGTGCTTATCTGTTTGAGGAACTTAAAAAGCGCGGAATTTATGTCAGATATTTCAATAAGCCGCGCATTGATAATTATCTGAGAATATCAGTCGGAACAGACAGTCAGATGAAAAAGCTTTTTGACGCTCTTGAGGATATTATTGACGGATACAACAGCGGGCATCAGGCTTGATGAGTATAAACCGCCGAGAGGCTAAGCGGCGGCAGGAGTATAAAGGAGTGATGCGGTATGGCTACGCCGTTTGAAAACAGAAATTTTCAGAAGGAGCTTGAGAAAAAGCTGCAAAAGCTGAAGGAGGCAGGAGAGGTTCCTGCTCTTGTGCTGCATAGCTGCTGTGCTCCATGCAGCAGCTATGTGATAGAATATTTATCAGAATATTTTAAAATTACGGTTTTTTATTATAATCCCAATATATCCGAGCAGGAGGAATACAGAAAGCGCGTTAAAGAGCAGCAGCGTTTTATAAACGAATTTCCGGCGAAGTATCCTGTCGGTTTTATAGAGGGGGATTATGAGCCGCAGCGCTTTTTTGAGAGTGTCAAGGGATATGAGAATTGCAGGGAGGGCGGAGAGAGGTGCTTTATATGCTATGCCATGCGCCTTGAGAGGACCGCTCAGCTTGCAAGGGAGCTCAAAGCCGACTATTTCACGACAACGCTCACGATAAGTCCGCTTAAAAACAGTGTAAAGCTTAACGAGACAGGGCTTGAGATGTCAAAGCGCTACGGAGTTGAATATCTTTTGTCGGACTTTAAGAAGAGAGAGGGCTATAAACGCTCGATAGAGCTGTCTAAAGAATATTCGCTTTACAGGCAGAATTATTGCGGCTGCGCATTTTCAAAAAATTCTTGCAAAGAAAAAATGACTGGGTTATCATAAAGACAGCTGTTTGTGCCGGAGCGTCACAAACAGCGCTTATCGCAGAAGAAAAATCGCCTCCGCGAATTTTTCTTCGCGTTCCTTACGCGTAAAACGCTTCGGAATGGAGGATTATTATGGCAAAGAAAAAATTTGCGAAAACATTAGTTGCTCTTGGTGCATTGGGGGTGGCGTCTAAGATTGCTTACAATAAATATAAAAGCGTTAAAGAAGATTTTATAAAAGAGGAGACTGCCAGCGCCGCCGATGAGGTAAAGAAATACAACGCAATCTTTGAAAAGAAGGTTGTCGAGGTTGAGGATGAGGAATTCATGGGCTGCGAGGTTAAGGCTGTTGCCGCAAGAGCTGTTATCGATCTGGGACTGGCGGTGTTTGAGAAGGATGTATATATCAATTTTTCAAGCAACGCGAGCAGCGTTACAATTATACTTCCTGAGGGCGTTAATGTGACATGTGATGTAGACAAGACGCTTTCCGGCGTGAGAAACCTTGTCGAGAACAGCGACGAGGAGGGAATTCACACGGTATATGTTATAGGCAAGGCAGTGTGCAGCAATGTCGAGATTATTCCCGTGAATTTTTATGTTGACGACGATGAGGATTTTGAGGACACGGACAGCTGTGAGACGGATGACAGCGGGGAGCAGGAGGCAGAAGCAGACACGGCGGAGAAGAATGCGGCTGACGGCGAGGCGAAGACTGCTGAAGATGAACTTGAAATAAAAGAAGTTGCCGAAAATTAGAATAATATTCGAGGATTATACAGTGAAGTACAGGGATAAAATAATCGCGTATTTTGACGCTTGTCCCGAGGGCTTTGTTGTGGCTGCCAATGAACTCTATGAAAAGCATTTTTCAAAGATGTCAGAGGCAGCCTTTTTTAAAGCTCTTGAGAGGCTGGCTAACGAAAAGGTAATTGTACGGGCGGCAAAGGGAATGTATATGAAGCGCCCGTCAAATGACAGCGAGGACGTGCTGAATTATTTTTTCGGCGAGGATAACAGAAACGGAATGTTTATAGGCGGCAGGCTTTACAAAAAGTACGGTATTACAGATGAGATTTCGCAGGAAATATGCCTTTATTCCAATCGTATTAAAAAGGATACCTGCAATATAGGAAATATTCATGTGAAGCGTGTGGATATTGAGCTTAGTTATGAGAATACACGCGTTATCGAGGCGCTTGAGATTCTTCAGAATTATGACAGGATAAGCGGGCTGAATAAGCATAAGTTCGCGAGATTTGCAAGACAGTTTTCGAGGGGATACAGCGATGAGGCTGCAGTATGCGTTCTTAAGTCGATGAAATATAAAAAGAGTACGATTGCGTTTATGAAAAAAATACTCGATATGTATAAGGTGCCGAATTCCCTCCAGCAGTTTTTAAGCCATGCCTCAAGGTACAAGATACCGCCGGTACAGCGTGTCGCAAGGTAAAGCGGCCGGCTGCTGTATGACCTGATGCGGATATCTGTGACGAGAATAATTTCTTCCCGCTGCGAACGGGAAAAAATTTCCTTTACAAATATAATATAAGCGAATATAATAGGCTGGAAAAAATAATTTAAAGCAGAGTAGGACAGTGTGCGTTAAGTGCCCGGTGAACAGGGAGTTGTCATCGGGACGAAAAGGTTTCTTGCGGTACACGGTCCGCATCCCGCTGCTACATAACGGTCTTGTGATATTTATATGATATTTATACCTCCTTATGTAGGGCGAAACTACTGCAAAGGAGGTATATTTTTATGCAAAAAGCTATTGGCTTATTTGTGGATTCCGCAAAGGAATTCAAAAACTTGAAATCAGTTGTAACAGCAGCGCTGCTCGTAGCGCTGCACACGGTATTCGCATTCTTTCTGTCAGTGCAGGTGACGGATTCGCTGAGAATTTCAGTATCCTTTATCGTAAATGTTGTGACAGGATGTCTATTCGGGCCGGTTGTGGGCTTTGTGTGCGGAGGAGTAGGAGATATAGTCCAGTTTGTGTTAAAGCCGGTAGGACCGTATTTTCCCGGCTGGACGATTTCTGCCGCTCTTGCGGGGCTTATTTACGGAACTTTTTTTTATAAAAAATTCCCTGAAAAGATAAATAGAGATAAAAAAAATAATTCAGATGTATCGTCACGCGGAAAATCCGTTATGGAAATTCTCAAGCTGTGCGCGGGAGAACTTATATTATGTGTATCTCTTATTCTTCTGGTTTTTGCTCCGTTTGCGGAGGTGACAGGCAAAGAAGACGGATCTGTTGCCGTATCGGGCAGCGCTGCTTCAATAATCCGGAGCGGTTTTGACGGAGCGGGAAAAAATCCGGCTGTTGTTGCGTGTATTCTGACAGTGCTTGTCATATTCCTGTTAGTTGCAAATATATTCCGCTGGAATGCTGTTCCACTTGCTGTGACGGTGTTTTGCAGCTTTGCCGGAATTCTTGCCGTGTACACGGATAAAAAGACGACAACGCCTCAGTGGGGCTTCTGGGCTGTTATCTTTCTTCTGTTTGTATATATGGCGCTTAAAACAGAGACGCTTGCGGCAAAGCATGCCGTCGATTTAAAGTTCATGCTCAGGGTTGTGCTGGTGCTTCTTGGAGATACGCTTCTTGTAAATATTTTTCTGGGAACATACTGGATTTCGGTGATGTACGGAAAGGGATTTGCGTTTTATTTTACCTCAAGGCTTATAAAAAATATTATTCAGTTGCCAATTAATATAATTTTGACGTATTATGTACTTGGTTTTATAAAAAATATTGTGCGCAGACTCGGAATTTAGTCTGTACAGGCACATTAGAACGGAGGCTGAATGTGAAAAAAATAATGATTGCATCTGATATTCACGGCTCTGCATATTACTGTGAGAAAATGCTTGAGCGCTACCGCGGCGAGGAGGCGGACATGCTTGTGCTTCTCGGCGATATTTTATACCACGGTCCGAGAAATGACTTGCCTGAGGAATACTCGCCAAAGAAGGTTATTGCAATGCTCAATCCGCTGAAAAATGATATTGTGTGTGTGAGAGGCAACTGCGACACCGAGGTTGACCAGATGG
>CASFUI010000078.1 GCA_949297565.1 uncultured Eubacteriales bacterium | reverse complement strand
CCGGCAGCTTTCTGCCGGAATACAGAATGTCTAATTTTGAGCTTTCAGAACTTGTAGAGACAAGTGATGAGTGGATTACATCAAGGACAGGAATAAAAGAAAGAAGAATAGCCAAAGAACTGACAGTATCCGATATGGCGGCAAACGCCTGTATCAGAGCGCTTGAGAATGCAACGGTTACGCCGGAACAGGTGGATTTAATAATTGTCGCTACTTCAAGTCCTGATTATTTTTTCCCGAACTGTGCTTCCATAGTTCAAAAAAAGATTGGGGCATGCAACGCAGCCTGTTTTGATTTAAGCGCGGCGTGTTCAGGATTTATCGCAGCGCTGTCAACAGCAGCAGCGTATGCGGAGGCAGGAATATACAGCAATATTCTTGTAGTGGGAAGCGAGAAGATGTCAAGTCTGGTTGACTGGAAGGACCGGAGCACATGTATTTTGTTCGGAGACGGAGCAGGTGCGTGTGTGGTAGGAAGAAGAGCCTCAGGAGACGGGGCGGAGATAATTTCCGGCGATTTTCACAACGACGGAAACAATAACGATGTCCTGACAGCAGAAAAATCAGGCTTTATACATATGGACGGTCAGGCAGTATTCAAGTTTGCCGTCAAAAAAGTACCTGAAACAATTAAGCGTTTGCTTGAAAAGGAAGATGTGCAGACACAGGACGTCAAATACTACATTCTTCATCAGGCAAACATAAGAATTATCGAGAGTGTCGCGAAAAGACTTGAGATTAATGCTTCTGAGAGCGGCAAGGCTCAGAACGAATACATTAAAACCGTTATGGAAAAATTTCCGTCAAATCTCGAAAAATACGGAAATACATCATCTGCCAGCATACCGATTTTGCTAGATGAGCTTAATCGTGAAAATAAATTGCACCCCGGAGATTTGCTTGTATTTGCGGGCTTTGGTGCAGGACTTAGCTGGGGCAGCATGCTGGTGCGCTGGTAGCTGTCATCAAAAATATTTTAATTAATGATAATTTAGAGAAAAGAGGAAAATCAAATGTTTGAAAAAATCAGAAGTTTAGTAGCACAGCAGTTGGGAATTGATGAGGCGCAGATTAAGCCGGAAAGCAGCTTTAAAGATGATTTAGGCGCTGACTCGCTCGATTTATTTGAACTTATCATGGGACTGGAAGAGGAATATTCTATTGAGATACCTACGGATGAGCTTGAGAAACTCACTACAATTCAGTCTGTAATGGATTATCTTGAGGAACACGGTGCAAACTAATAAATTATGAAAAACACGCAATGCGGGTTTTTCGCGTTCGCGGAAGGCTTCAAACCGGTATGAAGGCATAACGGCACAGATTTGCCTTCCACTTAAATTAAAGGCAGAAATGCCGCAAAATTCAGACATCGGAAGGGTTGAAATAATGGAGACAAGAGTAACCAGACTTCTTGGAATAAAATATCCCATAATTCAGGGAGGAATGGCATGGGTTGCCAACGCCGAGCTGGCGGCAAATGTAAGCAAGGCAGGCGGATTTGGATTTATAGGAGCTGCAAATGCTCCTGCTGAATGGGTGCGCGGTGAAATCGAAAAAGCAAGGCAGATAACAGATAAGCCTTTCGGAGTAAATGTAATGCTTTTGAGCGAGCATGCCGACGAGGTAGCTCAGGTTGT
>CASFUI010000077.1 GCA_949297565.1 uncultured Eubacteriales bacterium | reverse complement strand
TACCGTTGCCGTCGTCTCTTACCTCAATGACAACATTATTTCCGTCCTGATATGCATCGAGGAAAATAGAGCCTACTTCACTCTTTCCTCTCTCTCTTCTGACCTCTGCACTCTCAAGACCGTGGTCTGCCGAGTTTCTCAAAAGATGCATAAGAGGGTCGCCTATCTCATCAATAACAGTTCTGTCAAGCTCTGTATCCTCACCTGACATATAAAGCTCCATTTTCTTGTTGAGCTTTTTACTCAAATCTCTTATCATTCTAGGGAACTTGCTCACAACGCTCTCAATAGGCATCATTCTTACCTTCATTACCGATTCATGAAGGTTAGTTGTCACTCGTTCAAGATATTCAATCTGCTCGTTAAAGCTCTGATTTACGCTGCCTTCTCCCTCTTCGTTGCTGCTTGCGACAAGTCCGTTCTTTGCAATTATAAGCTCGCTCACGAGGTTCATAAGCACATCAAGCTTTTCAATATCAACTCGCACCGTATGTCCTACAGGTTTAGACTTTGCATTTCCATTTCCTGATGATGCCTGCTTAGTCTGTGCAGCCGGTTTTCCCGGAGCACTTCCCGCGGTCTTACTCTCCTCTTTTTTCTCCTTCTGCTCGGCTATTGTCTGCTCTTCAGTCGCCTTAGACTCTTCGTGCTGCTCTTCCTTTGCCTCAGTGAAAGGTGTTGTTATCTCAAAGCCGGAAGCGTCTTTTATCTCAGATACATTCTTTATAATCTTTGTTATATCTTCAAAGCTTTCCTTTGTAATGATAACTATATGGAAGTCAAAGTCAAACTTTTCATCCTCAATGTCCTGAACTGACGGCTCAGATTTGATAATATCTCCGTGTCCCTCCAGATTTTTAAACACAAGAAATGCTCTGGCTGCCTTAAGAATACAATTCTCGTCTACGCAAACCCTGATCTCATAAACATGAAGCTGTTTTTTGAGCGCTTCATTTACAGCATTTTTCTCAAAATCGGCAAGAACAACTTTGCCGTTATTTTCAACCTTTGCGTTCTCCGCCGTGCTCTGTGCAGAAACTACCTGCTCTGCAGGCGCATCATCTTTGCCCTCAGACGCAATAAATTCATTCAGCGCTTTAATAATAGGCTCATTATCATTTGTTCCCTCATCCTGTGTCTCCTGAATATTAGTAACATATTCATCAAGCGCATCAAGACACTGGAACAATACATCGACAAGGCTTGAATTAACCTTCATATTGCCGTTTCTCACCTCAGAAAAAACATTTTCCATGTCATGGGTAAGATTCTGCATTCTCTTGTAGCCCATTGTTCCTGCCATACCCTTGAGTGAATGAGCCGCACGGAAAATCTCATTAATCGTATCGCTGTTTTCCGGCTCCTTTTCAAGTATCATAAGCTGGTCACTAAGGCTCTGTAAATGTTCTTTTGATTCATCGATAAATATCTCTAAATATTGGCTTACATCCATTTTAAGATACCCCCACGTTCTTCGTAATTGCTTCCGCCACGTGTCCCAGAGGTACTACCTCATCCACGAGGCCTGTCTGTGCTATCGCTTTAGGCATTCCGTATACAACGCATGTATCCTCGTCCTGTGAGATAACATGCAGCTTTTTACGGCGGGCTGCCAGCCCTTTTATCCCTTTAGTTCCGTCCGCTCCCATTCCGGTAAGCACAACACATGTAATCTCATCATAGTTACATGTCTCAAGAGACTCGTACATAACATTGGCACACGGTCTCAATCCGTCTATTGCGGGCTCCGTACTCAGTGAAATGCAGTACTCTGCCCCCTTCTTTACTACGCGTGTGTGTTTGCC
>CASFUI010000076.1 GCA_949297565.1 uncultured Eubacteriales bacterium | reverse complement strand
TATGACAAATCAGGCACGATTACAGATGTCAGCTTTATACAGAGCTTTTATACCGATGATAAGATTGAAATGGCAGACAGCGAGAAAGCGTTGATAGAGCAGGTTGAGAGCGATAATGCTGCCGCGGGTTTTGTTGTCAATTCGCTGTCAGATTATGACTATTATGTTTTTAACCAGAGTATGCTCGACAGTAAGCAGACAACATTTTCACAGGCAATGACAGTTTTAAATCAAATGGTTTACTGTCAGCAGAATGGGATAGATTATGCTGAGATAAGCGCGGCGTTTTCGCCTCAGATTGAGTGTCATGAAAATGTTCTCGGCAAGGATATGAGCAGCAATTACTGGTATTGTTACGGTCTTGTTATCATAATATTTATGATTATCATAATGTATGGCGTAATGGTTGCCACATCTGTCACACAGGAAAAGAGCAACCGTACTATTGAGGTTCTGGTTACAAGCGCAGATACAAATATGCTTTTCTTTGCAAAGGTTTTAGCCGGTGCGCTTGCGGCGCTTTTCCAGACAGGAATTATTCTTGGGGTTATTCTTGTTACATATAAAATAAACCAGAGCGCATGGGGCGGAATGCTTGATATGATTTTGGATATTCCTGGAAATGTTCTTGTTACATTTGCGTTTTTTGGACTTGGCGGATTTTTGTTCTATACATTTATATATGGAGCAATGGGGGCTTTGGTTTCAAAGACAGAGGATATCAACAAGAGTGCCGGCGGTATTCAGATGGTGATTATGATTGTATACATTATTACATTAGTATCGCTTATGAATGTAGACGGCATTGTGGTTAAGGTTGCATCATTCCTTCCTATAAGCTCTTACAGCGCGATGTTTGCAAGGGTTGCTATGGGAACAGTCTCAATGTGGGAAATTATTGTGTCATTTGTCATTCTGGCAGTCAGCACGGTTGGTGTCGGAATTATCGGAGCGAAGATTTACAGAATGGGTACGCTTCGTTACGGTAATCCAATCAAGCTTACCAATGCAATTAAGTCATTGAAGCATTCAAACTGAGTAATTTGAAAAGATAGATATAAAACGAAAAGGGTGTGTCATTAAGTTCGGATATTAAAAACGGGCGCTTGATTGACACACCTTATTTTAAGTATTATATTGAATATAAATGTTTTTGTAATATTATAATTTAATCAGACTACGGGTTGGAATGGAGAGGTTGCAATGGACAGAAGACGCAAACTGAAATACGGTATTTTTGCAGGAATTGCGGCAGTAATTTTAATTGTATGTGTTGCC
Organism: uncultured Eubacteriales bacterium; assembly: GCA_949297565.1. Taxonomy (GTDB): domain Bacteria; phylum Bacillota; class Clostridia; order Lachnospirales; family Lachnospiraceae; genus Lachnospira. The sequence goes on along the minus strand of CASFUI010000076.1, from coordinate 1,623 downwards.
GCGGCTTTTATATTTATACAAAAGGCAAATAAGACCAGGTATGTACAGTCGTCGGCTTCTTCGGCAGAAAAGGATACCGCTGCCGGACTTCAATACGGCACTGAAGCACAAAATAAGGAAACAGAAAAAAACACGGACACTTCGGTTTCGAGCGAAGCGTCTTCCGAGGAAATTCAGTCTGAAGATAATACAGACGGCAGCAATACAAAAGAGAATGATGAGCTGGAAACAGGAACACCTTCAGGTGAGCCGTCAGCGCCTTCCGGCAGCGGACAGTCAGCGCTGGAACGTGCACGTTCTATTCTAAGCGGTATGTCTGTTGAGGAGAAGGTCGGTCAGATGTTTATTGCCAGATGTCCGCAGTCGGGCGCCGCGCAGAAAGCTGCCGATTATCATTTGGGAGGATACATACTGTTCGGTCGTGATTTTCAGGGGAAAACCAAAGAACAGGTTATCAGTGATATTCAGAGCTATCAGGATGCTGCGAGCGTTTCGTTGTTTATAGGCGTAGATGAGGAAGGCGGAACTGTAAACAGGGTCAGTCTCAATCCTAATCTTCGCGCAGTACCGTTCTGGTCACCTCAGGAGTTATATGCAAGCGGAGGATTTTCGCTTATTAGAAGCGACACATTGGAAAAGTGCCGTCTTTTGCACAGCCTCGGGATAAATGTTAATTTTGCGCCTGTGTGCGATGTTTCTCAAAATCCCGCTGATTTTATTTATGCACGCAGTTTTGGCAGAGACGCAAATCAGACAGCCGAATATATCCGGAATGTTACTCAGGTTATGAGCTCGGAAGGGATGGGAGCTGTGCTTAAGCATTTTCCGGGATATGGAAACAATGCGGATACACATACAGGCATCGCCTATGACAACCGCCCGTATGAAACATTTCAAAATTCGGATTTTCTGCCTTTTAAGGCAGGTATTGAGAACGGAGCAGGAATTGTTCTGGTTTCCCACAACATTGTCGCCTGCATGGACGGGCAATATCCGGCATCTCTCTCGTCGAGGGTGCATGAGATTTTGCGCGGCGAACTCGGGTTTTCGGGTGTCATTGTAACGGATGACCTTGCTATGGACGGTATCAGGGATTTTGTGTCGGACGACCGTGCGGCAGTGCTTGCTGTACAGGCCGGAAATGACCTGCTGTGCTGCACGGATTTTGAAACTCAGATACCGACAGTTATCGATGCTGTCATAAACGGGGAAATATCGGAACAGCGGATTGACGAATCTGTTCTGAGAATTTTAATGTTGAAAATTTCTTTGGGGATTATTTGAGCGGGAGTATGTATATGCAGTCACAAGTTAAAAACAGAAAAATTTAATTTAAGCCGCCCTTTATGGGCGGCTTTTTTACAGCTTAACCAGTGTTCCGCCCTTTACTTCAACGCATTGATTGTCATTTACGGTGAGCCATGCGGAAGCGGCAGAAGGATTGTATACGAAGCTGTTGTCTGCGGCGAACTGAAGACGGTTAAAGACCTCGTTGTAGTCAACAATTTCGATATTAGTTGCGTACCAGATATCGCCCTGGCCGGAAATCATTTCACAGAATTCCTCGATAATGTTCCAGTTTTGGTTGCGCTCGAACTCGAAGCTGTGTCCCCACACATACAT
>CASFUI010000075.1 GCA_949297565.1 uncultured Eubacteriales bacterium | reverse complement strand
CCTGCGGAGCATTTTTATTCTATAGGAAGTTCAGAGAACTTTCCTATAGAATAAAAAAACCTGTACAGATCCTACAATACTCTGTACAGGTTTTATCGACAAATTTATTAAATTAATTAAGTCCCGCCACGCCGAAAATATTCACATTTTTATATGTGGTACTGTTTATTTTAACGTCTTTTTTTCCTGAAGCTTTGTACCGGAAAATTCATAAACGGCAATACCGTACTTAGGCAAATCAACAAGCAGCGACTGTGAATACCCGTCGCATTCTCCTTTCACAGCGGTCATTGTTTTTTTCTGCGAAGCCTCATCGCTTCCGAGAACAAGCTTATATTTTCCCTTTACCGGAACACCTACGCGGAACTTTTTGCGCTCCACAGGCGTAAAGCTTAAAATAAACAACAGATGCTTCTTGCCGTCAGGGCTTACGCGCACAAACGAATAGACGCTGTTATCCTTATCATTAGCGTTAATCCAGCGAAATCCCTCAGGTTTGTAATCCGTTTCATACAGGCATCTGTAAGTTTTGTAAAGGTTCATACACCTTTTGGTGAACTTCTGCATATCAGAGTGACTCTTATCCTCAAGCAGATACCAGTCTAACGACCTCTTCTCACTCCACTCGTTCCATTGTCCGAATTCCTGTCCCATAAATAGCAGCTTCTTTCCCGGATGTCCGCACATATATGCGTAAGCCAGTTTCAGATTTGCAAACTTATCCTCTCTGTCTCCCGGCATCTTCCCAAGCATTGAACATTTTAAATGCACAACCTCATCATGAGACAGCACAAGAATAAAATTCTCGCTGTAAGCATACATAAGGCTGAATGTCAGCTTTCCGTGGTTAAATTTCCTGAAATACGGGTCAAGCTTCATATATTCGAGAAAATCATGCATCCAGCCCATATTCCACTTAAATGTAAAACCGAGACATTCTCCCTCGTCCGGGTCTCCGCTGACATTAGGCCAGGCTGTTGACTCCTCGGCTATAGTGATTGCCTGAGGAAAACGCTTTCTCATCATGCTGTTAAAATGCTTTAAAAAGCTCATAGCTTCGAGATTGCCGTTTCCGCCGTATTTATTAGGCACCCAGTTTCCCTCTGTTCTGCCGTAGTCGAGATACAGCATTGATGCAACTGCGTCTACTCTCAGCCCGTCAACGTGAAACTTATCTACCCAGTACATGCCGTTTGCGATAAGAAAGTTTGATACTTCATTCTTACTGTAGTCAAAAACCTTGGTTCCCCAGTCAGGATGCTCTCCTTTTCTGGTATCGGCATATTCATATACACAGCTTCCGTCAAAATTCGCCAGTCCGTGCGCATCCTTTGGAAAATGAGCGGGTACCCAGTCGAGAATAACACCTATTCCCTTATTGTGCATATAATTCACAAAATACATAAAATCCTTAGGCGTACCGTATCTGGCTGTAGGGGCATAGTACCCCGTAACCTGATATCCCCATGAGCCGTCAAACGGATATTCCGCAATTCCCATAAGCTCCACATGAGTGTAGCCCATATCAGAGACATAATCCGCAAGCTCACGGGCAATATCACGGTAATTCATATAACCGTCCTCTGTACCGTCATCTAGCTTTTTCCATGAGCCAATGTGACACTCATATATAGACATAGGCGCTGATAAATGGTCCTCTTTTTTCTTATTTGAAACCCAATCGTCATCCGTCCACTCAAAACCGTTCAAATCAGTAATCACAGACGCCGTCTCAGGCCTGAGCTGCGAGGCGTTGGCATATGGGTCCGCCTTATAAAGAGCCTCTCCGCTCTGTGATATAATAAGAAACTTATAGCATTGTCCGGCTTTGGCTCCTGGAATAAACAGCTCATATACTCCGCCGTCGGAAACAGGCTTCATATCATAGCCGTATGCTTTCCAGCCGTTGAAATCTCCTACTACATATACATCCTTCGCCTTAGGCGCCCAGACCGCAAAGTATACGCCCTCTTTTCCGTCCTTTACCGCCAAATGCGCACCCATTTTATTGTAAATTTCATAATGCGTTCCCTGACCGAACAGATATGTATCAAAATTCGTCATAAAAATCTCTGTTGTGTCTTTGTTCATAAAATCAACCCTTCCGTCATATATATTTATATGTGGCATATATACAAGCTATGCCGGCTTTCCCTTAATTATCCCCATCTGTTCTGCACGTATTTTTATTAAGTTGAGTATAACATAAACAACAATAAATTACTATTAAATTTTTATACCCAATCACCACTCATTGTGATATACTTGTTTGGTGTCAGATATTCCGGATAAAGGTTTTTATCCGCAACAAAAGTGAAGGAGTACATTTTATGATTTACTATTTAATCGGTTACGATTACATCAAAATCATCACATTTATAAGTGTTATTTTTGCATTTGCGCTAACCTGTATTTTAATTGTACTTGGAAAGAATACGCTTCCGCGTGACGCAGGACGTGCCTATGCAATCAACGGCTCCAAATCTGTCGGAAAGCCGAGGGGCGCGGGAATTATATTTATTCTAACATTTACGTTTTCAAGTGTTATTTTTATTCCGATGGACGCTGAAATGGTTATTTACCTTATACTCATTCTGGCAGCAATGCTCAGCGGTTATCTGGACGACAGCTCACAGACCCCGTGGGGTGAATTAAAAAAGGGGCTTATTGATTTAGCAATAGCCATAATGGCAGCCGTGACATACTTACACTATAATCCCAACACATTTGAGTTGTCATTTTGGTCAAAAACAGTAACTTTAAATCCGATTATATACGGCATACTGATTGTTATTCTCATCTGGGCAAGCATTAATGTAACCAACTGTTCCGACGGAGTTGACGGTCTTTGCGGAACACTCTCCGCAGTGACGCTCACATCCTCATATGTTCTTTTTAAGATTTATGAGCTCGAGCCGTACTTCAGACACACAATTCTCCTGATGGTTGTGTGCATACTCGGTTATTTATGGTTTAACGCTTCTCCAAGCAAGCTTCTGATGGGAGATGCCGGCTCGCGGGCAATAGGCTTATTTATCGCGTTTGCGTTTTTAAAGCTTCACCACCCGCTGCTGTATATTCCTATGGCTTTAATGCTTATCATTGACGGAGGTCTGGGACTTGTAAAGGTTTCATTTATGAGATTTCTCCACATAAATATTTTTAAAAAGCTGCGCACGCCTATTCACGACCACATGCGAAAAAACCGCGACTGGTCTGATTCTCAGGTTGTATTCCGCTTTACTATAATCCAGGTTGTAATATGTCTCGGAATTATATATGCAGTTATGTAAAAAACGGTCTGCCGTACCGATTATTCAGTACGGCAGACCGTTTTTTCAGAGCTGGCTCTCTTTTTTTCTAATTATTCTCCTGTGTTCTTTTTCCTTCTGCTGACGCTGCTTTATTTTTTTTGCACCGTCTTCATCAGTAAATTTAAAAATTCTCACCGCATAATATATTCCGTCATCCGTGCTTTTTATCCTGAAACGTCCTTTGATCATTCCGTGTTCCTGACACAAAAAAAGCCCGTAATTTGATTTATTGTTTGTTGAAAACCATTTAATAAGCCTTTTCATAGGCTTACCGCACTTAAAGCATCTGCACGCCCTGACCTCTCTGTCAGAAGCAGCAGCTTCCCTGTCCGGAAATCCTCTGGAAATATACTTCTGATAATTGCCGAAATCAAGATATATCTCCTGTTTTTTATTTTGTGGAATTACATGTGTATCGACACTGTAAAAACCTTTAACACGCTCAAAATCAAGCTGTTTTAAAATCTGCGCCGTGTATCTGGCATCGCTCCCCGCGCTGTGATATCCCCAAAGCTCATCCATTCCCAGCGCCTCAATGGCATGCTTCAGAGTAATTCTGCTCTTTCCGTCCTGAAAGCACAAGCTGTACAGCTTCTGCAAATCGTAAAATAAAAACGGCATTGGAAAATTATAATCTATTTTATAGTAATCAAGATTTCGCTGAAGCTCGGTCAGGTCTGTCTGCCCCCATGTACAGAAAATATAATCCTCTCCGCACCATTCCAAAAAATCATGAGCAACTTCACAGAAATCATATCCAACCTCACTGAGCTCCTCAATCGTAACATTCAGAAGCTCCTCAACCTTTTTGTGCAGCTTGAGATAAACAGCCGGACGTACATACCGGTCAAACTGACAGATTTCATTAAAATTTTCATCAAGCTTAACCGCCCCGATTTGTATAATCTCAAACGGAATACGGTTATTTGAACATATTTTTCCGTCTGCGCTCTGATTCCATTCCAAATCCAATACAATATAGTTCATGGAATATTCCTTTCTGAGTCTTCGTAAAAAAAGCTGAAAGCCCCTTAAGACTTTCAGCTCTAAGATGTTCCCACCCAGAGTCGAACTGGGGATTGAGACTTAGGAGGTCCCCGTTATATCCACTTAACTATGAGAACGTACATTGCAAACTCCACTGCCATTATCCATGCAGTGAATTTATCCTTAGTACACGGCGGGGGCTCATAAGCTCCCGCCAAGCACTAAATATTTTAACACATTTTATATATAAGGTCAAATAGTATTAAAGCTTAAACTTATCAATCGCGTCTTTTAACGCCACTGCAACCTCATCAAGCTCAATAGTACACTGGTTAAGATTATGCATTGTCGCATTTACTTCCTCTGCCGAAGCGGTTACCTCTTCTGCTGCTGCCGCTGTCTCAGTAGATATAGAAGCCACATCTTCCATTTTCTCAACAACATTCTTTCTGTTGCCGTCCATCTCGACATTGAGCTTAGAAATATTATCGAGACCTTCTTTAAGCGCATTTACCGAATTAGAAATTGTATTGAACAATTCCTTTGCGTCCTGTATAGAAAGGTTCTGCTCAGTAATAATTCCGTCTGTATCGTCAAGAGTCTTTTCAACAAGAGAAGATTTTTCAGAAATTTCATTTACAATCTGCTTAATTTCATCAGTTGATGCCTGAGACTGCTCGGCAAGCTTTCTTATCTCGTCCGCAACTACCGCAAACCCTCTTCCGCTCTCTCCGGCTCTTGCGGCCTCAATACTTGCGTTCAGTGACAGCAGATTAGTCTGCTCCGTAATTTCTGTAATTGCATCCGATATGAAATTAATCTTCTCTATACTCTCTATCATTTCTTCCATAACCTGCTTTGAAAGTCTGGAATTTTCGATAGACTGCTGTGCCTTGCCTATAAGATTGTCAACAATGCCGATACCCTGGTTGCTGAGCTTCTGAGTCTCTGCCGACATATCGTTTATATCATCCACATATGCTTTGGTCTCATGCAGTTTCTCCGCAAGATTTTCTACCTCTTTGGTAGCGTTGCTTGTACTCTCCGCCTGTCCGACCGCTCCGAGAGACACACTCTGAATTGCCTCAGATACCTGATTTACAGTTTCTGTTGTAGTCTTGCTGATTTCGGAAATATTGTCTGATGAGCTTATAATCGTTTCTGAGCGCTCTTCTACATCCTTTATCAACACAGCTACATTATTAACCATTTCGTTAAAATTATTTTCCAGAACACCAAATTCATTTCTCTTTTTAACCGGAATTCTCTGTGTGAGATCTCCTGATGCAACATTTTTCATTACAGTGTTGATTTTCTTTATCTCTTTTGTAAATGTCATTGTAACAAGAACTGCGATAACTATTCCTATAACAAACGAAATACTGCCCGCACGAAGCGTAGCTGCTGTTATCTTTGATATAACGTCCGCCGTCTCGCTGTCGCTGACAAATCCAACAAGCGTCCAGCCTGTAACCTCATCCTTAGACGTTATAACCTGAACATTCTCACCGTTAATCTTTTCTGAAAATGCATGAATATTGTAAATCTCCTCATCTGAAAAAGAATTGAGTTCATTCCAGAAACCCAGTGACGATACGCTTCCGTCACAGTATGTATTTTTCTCGTTATCCACGAGAATATCTCCGTTTCCGTTTACAAGAAGAACATAACCTGTATTCAAAAGACCGATATTCTGAACATAGTCTGTCAGCTCCGAAAAGTCAATATCCATTCCGACTACGCCGTAATTCTGTCCATCTGTATATTTAATTTCCTGTGAAACAGTAAAAATAGTATTACCTGTCTCAGTGTCAGTATACGGCTCACTAATATACGCGAAAATTCCTGCCCTTGACCCGAGCCCTATACTCTCGCTGTACCAGTTTTTTGACGTATCATTTACACCAGTCTCGGTTGTCTTTTTATTTGTGGTTTTTCCTGTTGCCTCATTAGGCTCTACCCATCCCGTAATTCTGTAACCGGTATTAGTTGTAAAAAATGCTCTCTCAGCGCCGCTTGTAACCTTTACAGATGCGCAAAGTGAATCCTGAATAGCAGTGATATTGGTGTTTATATCACCCTGGTCTTCCATATGCTTAATCTCATTTTTACGCGTCAGCAAATCAACAGGCTGACTGAGTGTTTTCAGGTAAGTCTCAAAACCCTTTTTTGTCTCCTGAAGCGTCTGCTCGCTCGTAAGCTGCATACTTGTCCGCTGAGCCCTTTTTGTGGTCATTGTAACATCAACCGACAACATAACCGTAGGTATAGCTATAGCTATAATAAAAAATATAACAAGCTGTACTCCTATCCCTCTTACCCTTTTTCTCATTTTTTTAATCTCCAATCGTACTTTAAATAAATTTATAATAAATATTCCGTGCGGTACAGAATAATTTATCCTTTAAATTTAACATTTCCCTGAAGCCATATCTGTCCCTTAAAACGTCTTCCCACAAGAGGTTCTCCAAGAAGATGCTTTTCATTAATTCCGAGCGTAAACACCATATTGTTGCAGTCAAGCGTCATAATATATATTGTTTCACCAGTGTAAATATTTTGTTCCTTTGATAATTCAAGAATTTCCCCTATAACAGAATACTGGTCACACTCTACTCCGCACGGCATAAATGTAGAATCTACAATAGAGAATACATCCTCATTTATAATTCTCTGCGAAATTCTTGTGTAAGTGTCGATATCTTCTATTGTGAGGCTTTCCATAGCCTCTTCATCTCCGTTTTTCGCCGCGGCGATAAGCTTTCTTCTCTTTTTTTCAGCATCAATATTTTTTTTTGAATTTCGTCCGTTCTTACATATAGGAAGTAAAATCATTCCTCCGACAGAGAGCGCCGACATTACAATTCCGTTTGTCTTTATTGGAGATTTGCTTATAGCATTTCTCTTATCAGGAATAAACATTTCTTTTTTAAACCCGGGACGGCTTATTATGTAGTTCATATAATCCATAATATTCTGCAGATAAAAAATTAACGTCACACCCGTTCTTGCCTCATCACAGATAACGGAGTATGACTCTTTATCGACATGTCTCTCGATTGTAATTTCATCATCTGACGATATTTTTGAGCCTAATATAAAAGGATAATAATATTCGTAAATAAATTTTTTCCCCTCATATCTTCCGAATATATAAAGACCAGCAGACGAGCTCACTCTTACTACAGCAGCACCTCTCTTTAATACATCATTTTTCAGAATATATCCCTCATCCATACATTGCTTTACCGCAGAACGAACAAACTTTGCCTCCTGCCTTGAATCCATGTCTGAAAATCCGACAGCACTTAAATATAAATTCATAAAATCCTCATTCCTAAAGTGTATCAACTATAAAAACAGTCAGAGCTTTCAATAAATCCACTTCCGTGCGATCCATATATCTGCTTCCGTCGATATGCTTAAGCATCCTTATAACAGGTCTGTCCGTTGATTCTTTATTCTGGCGAATAACGATACCAGTCTCGCCGTCATTTGTGATAACCTTTGTTCCTACAGGATACCATGCAACCGTCTCCAGAAACTTTGCGGCT
>CASFUI010000074.1 GCA_949297565.1 uncultured Eubacteriales bacterium | reverse complement strand
CTTGAAGATGGTATACTTGTTGACGTCTTTAACCCTATGCGTCAGGATTTTCTTAAATAACAACCCAGAAATCTCTTAAAACTTTTTAATAAAAACTGCATTTTCTGCCGTCAAACAGCAGAGAATACAGTTTTTTCAGATTTTTTTTAATAAAAATTCCACACGTATTTTTCTTTTAAAAAAGGAACGCATTGTTTATACGTTCCTTAACTTTAATGTTCTTATGTTTTTTGTGTTTTTTATCTTACAACTTTCTTCATCAATTCCGTTCTCATAAAATAGCTTATTCCGAGACAGTTAATAATAATTCCTGAAGCCCCGAGCTCCTCTGTCAGATTTATGAGCTCGTCGAACTTATACAGCATATTCTCATAATGTCCCTCATAGCATTTATCCATCTCAAAACCGTCCGTAAACACAGGTACAGCGATCACCTTCTCGCCCTCCTGCTTTTCTTTAACACGCTCTGTCAGGTCAATAAAAGGATGAGATATTTCAACAGTCTCTTCATTTTCTTCCTTTATGCAAGGAACCATATACTCGGCATTCACCATTGTGTCAAACATTTTACGCTCTCTGCGCTTTAACATTTCCTCTCTGTTTTCCAGCGGAGCCTGCTTTCTGAACTCCTGAAAAAATTCGAGCATCGCGGCTTCAAGTCCCGGATTTGTCACATAATCATCATTAAAGAATTCATCGTAAGAGAAAAACTCTTCTCTCTCGACAATAAAAGGCTTATCTTTCCCGTCCATAAACCTTATTTTCTTATATCCGTTTCTGTACATATGAGCAATCTCGCTCTTGAACGCATCCCTGTCTAAATTTCCGAAAGTCACCCTGTAGCCGGCTTTATTCAGATTGTTTTCAATCTGCCTTGCAGCAGAATAATCATATATTACAATCATATCTCCGTCAATCATATAAGGATAACCTGTCAGGTCAGTATACGCAATCCAAAGGTGCTCCTCATTTTTTATTTTCTCAATGGCAAGAGCTCTGTACTGCTCTATCATCTTGGAGAAAAATCCCGCGTCGTTATCCTTTAAATTTTCCTCCGCCTGCTTAACGCAGCTTGGCAAAACTGTATTAACCATATAAATACACTCTGACAATGACACGCCCTGCATCGTCTTCAGACCGTAATCCTTGTCCTGCGTAATATGTCTCAATAAATCCTGTGCTCTTCTTACGTCCATAATAATCTCCATTCTATCATTATCGGTATAACCCCGAAATACCTGAATTATTGTAGCATATTACAGCATGTTTCGCAACTTTTTATACCTTGTCCTGCGGCACGCCTCCACAGTAATATAAACAACATTCTCGCTGTCTCTGTCAGAAAAATTCTCCACAACTGCCGAAAAATATCTGCATCCGTGAACCACGACGTCACTCTCTTCAAAAGGAACATATCTGCCGTACTGTGCCTTGCCAAGCTCCTTTATCACAGAAACCTTTTCATCTGCCGGAAGATAACAGTCAAGCATGGCATATTCCGTATCCTCCGGTATTTCAAACTGTTTGACTGCCGACAGCGACGTCTCTCTGTAAAACCTCGTGTTTCGTATAACCTCTTCGCGGCACTCGTCAAACTTCTCAAGACATCTGTATATATATTTCTGATTGTCTTTTTTAATAAACACCATAGTCTCCACAGCATAAATATCAGAGATTTTTACTATTCCCGAAAATGCTCCGCAAAATTCCACTTTTGCTCCGACCGCAAAAACCTCTTTAAACAGAGCGCCGTTTCTTTCCTTTAACACATCAATCCCGAACTGTCCCATAAACTCCGGTCTGTACACGGCTCTTAAATTTTTCGTCGACAAGAGCACCATATAATCATTGTCTCCGGGCTCCCTGAGCCATGCAAAATACTCGCATCCAAGCACCTGCTGTCCGGGAAACGCGCCGTCATAATCCTCCTGCTCACGCCTTCTTGTAAGCTTTGAAAGTATCGTCTCCTGTTTTTCTCTCTGTGGCAGATAATAAATAATCTGATTTTTTCTCGTCTCTTGCGGAAGCGTACAGCTTTCCGTCTCCTCACACACAATTCTTTTTTCAAGAGAAATATTTTTTGACGCGTTGCAGTGATTAAAAGTTATAAACTGATATTTTCTGCCGTCCTTTTCCAGATAAATATAAGTATTAACCTGTATTTCCTGCTCTCTGTATCTTGTAAGCTCCATAGCGGCGCCCACAAACCGCACAATGCTTTTTTCCTTCAGCACATCGCATTTTATCTGTAAATCAAGCATTCTTTCCTCCGCCTCCGTGTAAATCAAAAACCGTGCATGTACCTCTCGGCAAGCCATGCACGGTTTTTTTATTAAATAGTGGCAATATCAACTATTGACAAATCCTTATTGTTAAACGCATGCTCAAGGCTTGAAATCAACGCATGCGCGGTATCCAGACTTGTCAGACAGTGCACGCCTGTCTCAATCGCATAACGTCTTATAAGGAAGCCGTCTCTTGCACGCTCGATACCGTTTTCCGGCGTATCAATAACAAGGTCAATCTTGTGCTCAAGAATTAAGTCAAGCAGTGTCGGCGCTTCCTGACCGATTTTATTAACCTGTATCGCGTGAACACCGTGCTCCTTTAAAACCTTAGCCGTTCCTCTTGACGCGTAAATCTTATAGCCAAGAGCCTCAAATCTCTGCGCAATATCGACGCCGTCCTCTTTATCGGCATCGCAGAGAGTCATTATAATCTGCTTATGCTTAGGAAGACATATGCCTGCGCCCTGGAACGCCTTGTAAAGGGCTTCATCGAAGTCCTTTGAAATACCGAGGCACTCACCCGTAGATTTCATCTCCGGCCCGAGGCTTATATCAGCGCCGCGGATTTTCTCAAATGAAAATACAGGCATCTTTATTGCGTAGTAGTCTGATTTCTTCTGAAGACCAGGCTCATATCCCAAATCAGTAATCTTGCTTCCCGTGATAACCTGTGTCGCAAGCTTTACAATCGGAATTCCCGTAACCTTGCTGATATAAGGTACTGTACGGCTTGAGCGAGGGTTTACCTCGATAACATATACCTGATTATTGTATACAATAAACTGAATATTTATAAGTCCTTTTACATGAAGAGAACGCGCGAGCTTTGCGGTATAATCCACAATCATGTCAGTAATCTCAGGCGTCAGTGATTTTGCAGGATATACCGAAATACTGTCTCCTGAATGAATACCCGCACGCTCGATATGCTCCATAATTCCCGGAATAAGAATATTCTCACCGTCACATACAGCGTCGACTTCAATCTCCTTGCCCATAAGATACTTATCAACAAGTATAGGATGGTCCTGCTTAATCCTGTTTATGATATTCATAAATTCAGTGACGTCCTCATCTGACACCGCAATCTGCATTCCCTGTCCGCCAAGCACATATGAAGGTCTTACAAGCACCGGATAGCCAAGCTCGTTCGCGGCCTTAAGCGCCTCCTCAACAGTGAATACAGTTCTTCCCTTTGCTCTCGGTATCTCGCACTTTTCAAGTATCTCGTCAAATAACTCTCTGTCCTCTGCGGCATCAACGTCCTCCGCGCTCGTGCCAAGTATCGGAACTCCCATTTTCATGAGCGCCTCCGTGAGCTTTATCGCGGTCTGACCGCCGAACTGTACAACCGCTCCGTCAGGCTTTTCAAAATCGACAATACTCTCAACATCCTCAGGCGTCAAAGGCTCAAAGTAAAGCTTATCGGCAATATCAAAGTCTGTAGATACTGTCTCCGGATTATTGTTGATAATAATTGTCTCATATCCCTGCTCCCTGAAAGACCATGTACAGTGCACCGAGCAGAAATCAAACTCAATACCCTGGCCGATACGGATTGGTCCTGAGCCAAGCACAAGCACTTTCTTTCTGTCATTTGTGACAACAGCCTCGTTTTCACTTCCGTACACCGAATAATAGTATGGTGTTGTGGCTGCAAACTCAGCTGCGCAGGTGTCAACCATCTTGAACGCTGCATGTATATTGTACTGATTTCTCAGTTCCTTGATTTCACGCTCAGTTTTTCCCGTCAGCTCCCCGATTACATTATCAGGAAATTCAATTCTCTTAGCCTCTCTTAAAAGTTCCTCTGTCAGAGGGCCTTTCTTTAACGCATTCTCCATTTCCACGATAATCTGAAGCTTGTCGATAAACCATCTGTCAATCTTTGTTATGTCATGAAGCTTTTCCGCCGGGATATTTCTCCTCAGGCCCTCTGCAATCTTCCAGATTCTTCTGTCGTCAACAACCTCAAGCTCCTCCAAAAGCTCTTCGTTGGTGAGCTTTGTAAAATCATACGACATAAGACTGTCAACATGCTGCTCAAGTGAGCGGATTGCCTTCATAAGACCGCCCTCAAAATTGTTGGCGATACTCATAACCTCACCGGTAGCCTTCATCTGGGTTGTGAGAGTTCTCTTTGCGGATATAAACTTATCAAAAGGAAGTCTCGGAATTTTTACCACACAGTAGTCAAGCGCAGGCTCAAAGCTCGCATATGTCTTTCCTGTGATTGCGTTTTTAATTTCGTCAAGGGTATATCCGAGAGCTATCTTTGCGGCAACCTTCGCGATAGGATATCCCGTCGCCTTAGACGCAAGCGCCGAAGAACGGCTCACGCGCGGATTAACCTCAATAACACAGTACTCAAAGCTCTCAGGATGAAGAGCATACTGAACATTACAGCCACCTGTAATTCCCAGCTCGTCGATAATATTTAAAGCAGATGTACGAAGCATCTGATATTCTTTGTCTGAAAGTGTCTGCGAAGGCGCAACTACAATACTGTCGCCCGTGTGTACGCCGACAGGGTCAATATTTTCCATATTGCAGACCGTGATACAGTTGCCCTTGCTGTCGCGCATAACCTCGTACTCGATTTCCTTCCAGCCCGCGATACAGCGCTCAACCAGAACCTCACCAACTCTTGAGAGACGAAGACCGTTCTCAAGAATCTCGCGCAGCTCGACAACATTATGAGCAATACCGCCTCCGCTTCCTCCGAGCGTATAGGCAGGACGAAGCACCACAGGATAACCTATCTGAGCAGCAAACTTTTCGCCGTCCTCGACGTTATTTACTACCAGCGAAGCCGCGCAAGGCTCGCCGATTTTTTCCATTGTCTCCTTAAACATAAGGCGGTCTTCCGCCTTCTTAATTGTGAGCGCGGTAGTTCCGATAAGAGCTACATTGTGCTCCTCCAGAAAACCGGTCTCCGCAATCTCCATTGCAAGGTTAAGACCCGCCTGACCTCCAAGTGTAGGAAGAATGCTGTCCGGCTTTTCCTTTAAAATAATCTGCTCCAATGCCTTTACGGTAAGAGGCTCAATATATACCTCATCCGCAATATCTTTATCTGTCATGATAGTAGCGGGATTTGAGTTGACAAGTACAACCTCCACGCCCTCTTCCTTTAAAGAACGGCAGGCCTGTGTACCAGCATAGTCAAACTCTGCCGCCTGTCCGATTACAATAGGACCGGACCCGATTACTAAAACCTTTTTAATATTGGGATTCTTTGGCATTTTATTGTTCCTCCTTCTTCATCATATCTATAAATCTGTCAAAGAGATATGCAGTATCCTGAGGACCTGCACATGCCTCCGGATGGAACTGAACAGTAAAAATATTCTTGCCAATATATTCAAGTCCCTCGTTAGTCTTATCATTGACATTCTCAAAAGCAGGCTTTGCAATCTGAGGATTAAGCGTCGTCTCATCTACAACATATCCGTGATTTTGAGAAGAAATATAAACGCGTCCCGTCTTTAAATCCTTAACCGGGTGATTTGCGCCGCGGTGTCCGTATTTTAACTTGTGAGTATCCGCCCCTGTCGCAAGCGCCAGAAGCTGATGGCCGAGACAAATTGCAAACATTGGAACATCGCTTGCATACAGCTTCTTTAACTCCTCTATTATCTCCACACATTCCTTAGGGTCTCCCGGACCGTTTGAGAGCATAATTCCATCAGGCTTTGCCGCAAGAATTTCCTCTGCCTTTGTGTATGCAGGATAAATCGTAACCTCACATCCCCTGCTGTTAAGCGAGCGCGCTATATTTTTCTTTGCCCCGAAATCCATAAGCGCCACCTTAGGGCCATCCGCCTTAAGCACAGTCTTCTCTTTGCAACTGACCTTTCTGACTACTCCTGAAACCGTATACGCCTTAATCTTAGGCAGAACATCTTCAAGGCTGTAATTTTCATCTGTTGTAATCATACCGTTCATTGTTCCTTTTTCGCGCAGGATTTTGGCAAGCGCTCTCGTATCAATCCCTGCAATACCCGGTATATCATTATCTATAAGAAATT
>CASFUI010000073.1 GCA_949297565.1 uncultured Eubacteriales bacterium | reverse complement strand
TTCATTACATACGAGGATTTGTCCGAGAGCAACGTCCACCTCAAATATAACAGTGAGCTGGCGGCAGAATATATGGGAGTTCTCGACAAAATTGCCGCACAGTTTGACAGGGAGAATGACATAACGGTTTCGGCTCTGTCGCGTTATCCTGAAGTGATAGTAATGCAGGAGGAGTCTGAGGACGAGGAGGAACTCTGGAAATTTATATGTTCTGCGTTTGAGAAAGCATGTGAGCAGTTTGTAAATGCTAGGGTTACTGAGGGGCAAAACCTCAAAAATGACTTGCAGCAGAAGCTGGAAAATATGAGCAGGCTTGTGGATTTTATAGAGGAGAGAAGTCCTCAGATTATGAAAGAATACAGGAGCAGGCTGGAGGATAAAGTCAGGGAGCTGCTGGGTGACGCTACGATAGACGAGTCAAGAATTGCCGCGGAGGTTGTTATATACGCCGATAAAATATGCGTTGACGAGGAGACGGTAAGACTCAGAAGCCATATCTCGCACGCGCTGAAGTGTCTTGAGGAATCGGGCGGTATAGGCAGAAAAATGGATTTTATAGCGCAGGAGATGAACAGGGAGGCGAATACAATTCTCTCTAAGGCAAACGACATTGAAATTTCAAATGCTGCTATTGATTTGAAAACCGAAATTGAGAAGGTTCGTGAGCAGATACAGAATATTGAATAAAATAGTTGATTGTTTGGGAATTATTAGATATAATTACTTTTATTGATTAGCAAATCGACTGATTACAGAAATGGGGTTTGTTTATGAGCAATCAAGGGTTGTTGCTTGTTGTATCCGGATTTTCCGGGGCAGGCAAAGGCACAGTGATGAAAAAACTGCTTGAGGAGCATGACAATTATGCCTTATCAATTTCCGCGACGACCAGACAGCCAAGAGAGGGTGAGCTGGACGGAAGGGAGTATTTCTTTAAGACTGTGGAGCAGTTTAAAGAAATGATTGAAAATAAAGAACTTTTGGAATACGCGGTTTATGTCAACAACTATTACGGAACACCAAAGGAGTATGTTGAGTCACAGCTTTCAAACGGAAATAATGTTATTCTTGAGATTGAGAGCGTGGGGGCACTGAATGTTAAAAGGCTTTTTCCGGAGGCAGTGCTTATCTTTATTATTCCGCCGAGTGCACAGGAGCTTGAGCGAAGGCTGCGTCAAAGAGGAACAGAGGATGAGCAGACAATAAGGGCGAGGCTTGCGAAGGCGTCAAGCGAGGCTGAGGGCGTAGAGCGTTATGACTATATTGTGATTAACGATACAGTGGAACAGTGCGCGGAGCAGATTAATGAAATTGCGTCAGGCGCACAGGCAGTCCGTGAGGAGTGCAGTGCAGTCAACAATATTAGTCTGATTAATAATATCAGAGAACAATTAAAATTATATTCATAAGGAGATAAGTAAATGTTACATCCATCATATTCAGAGTTAATGGAAGCTGTAAATAATGGCACTGAGGGAGAGCACGCGGTTGTACAGAGCCGATATTCGATAGTTAAGGCTACGGCTGCGAGAGCCAAGCAGATTATTGACGCGCGTTATCTTGAGGAAAAGTATGATAAAATAAGCTCGGCTGATAAGGACGGCAAGGATAAGGAGCCTAGAATGACGCTTGAAGAGCGCAGAAAGATTGCAATGGGAACAGAGCTGGTTGAAGGTGCGAGCGATATGAAGCCTTTGTCAGTGGCTGTTAAAGAGTTATATGAGGGCAAGATTAAGATTGTCGGCAATGCGGCAGAGGGCGAAGAATAATAATATTTTACAGGTCAGCCATGCAGTCTGTTAATGCATGGCTGTATTTTTTCTTACGCTTCCGCGCCTCGCGAAAGAGTTGGCAGGCGAACTCTTTGTTACAAAGGAAAACATTGACTGTGGATTTAGTAATAAAATATTGTTAGTTTATTATAGTGAGGAATTTTATCAACAGTGTTTGCAGAAACAGGAGGATACTTTGAGCGGCAGATATTGTGAAAATGACAAGTCAATAACATGTTCTGTCAGTACGGACTGCGGAGGCTGCTGTTATTCGGGAGTGCCGTACAGTGATGAGCTTAAGCGAAAGCAGACAGAGATAGATGAGCTGTTTCGGGGAGTGTGCTCATGTGAGCAGATTTCAGGGATGTACAGACCTGTATGGTACCGCAATAAGGTTCACGGTGTTGTCGGCAGAAAACGGGACGGCAGGATTATAACGGGAATATACAAAGAGGGAACTCATAGAATTATTCCTGTTGACGAATGCATGATTGAGGACAGAGAGGCAGATTCCATTTTGAGGGAGCTGTGCAGACTGTTTGAGTCATTTAAGTATCAGCCCTACGACGAAGACACTAAGCGTGGATTTATGCGTCATGTCCTGATAAGAAAAGGATTTTCCACGGGAGAGATAATGGTTGTGCTTGTAACGGGTCAGGTGCAGTTCCCATCAAAGAATGCGTTTCTTAGAGAGCTTTTAAAATTTAATAACAAGATTGTCACTGTAATACAAAATATCAACAGTACTTCTACCAGTATGGTGCTTGGAAAGAGAAATATAGTGCTTTACGGAAAGGGATATATAGAGGATGTTCTCTGCGGCTGCCGTTTCAGAATAAGCCCGGATTCATTTTATCAGATTAACCCTCAACAGACAGAAAAGCTGTATAAGGCGGCGATTAAGGCTGCCGGGATAAGCCGAAGAGACACTGTTATAGACGCATACTGCGGTATAGGCACTATCGGTATTATCGCCTCAAAATATGCCGGCAGGGTAATCGGAGTCGAGTTAAATGATAAGGCGGTAGCAGACGCAAATATCAACGCAGAGATAAATAATATAAAAAACATTCAATTCGTTAACAGGGACGCAGGGGAATTTCTTGTAGAATACGCAAAAAAGTCAAGAGCGGATGTTGTCATAATGGACCCGCCGAGAAGCGGCTCTGACGAGGCTTTTTTGACATCGCTGCTCAAGATAAAGCCTAAATGCATAATTTACATATCCTGCAATCCTTCGACGCAGATACGTGATGTCAAAATTCTGACAAAGGGCGGTTACAGGGTTGATAAATGCATGCCTTATGATATGTTTCCTCATACTGACCATATTGAAAATATTTGTGTTTTAAGGAAAGGAACTTTTGATGAGTGAGAAAAATTTAACTGAACAGACGGAAGACGAAGCTTTTGATAAAAGCCAAGAAGTCTCAGGGGAAGCAGAAAACGCAATCAATGTGGGAAGTTCTGAGGAGTTGTCTGATTTTGACGATGAGGCTTTAATCTTAAAAAAGAAGAAAACAAAGAAAATTATAGGAATTGCGGCAGCGGGAATTGCTGTGGCGGTATGTGCGGCCGGTGTTGCAGTATGGGTTAATTCTGTTAAAAATAAAAATGCGTCCGTGACTGCCGATGCGGGGACACATAATACGGAACCTTCAACGGTGGCTGAGACTGTAACGGCGACTGAGCCGGAAACACAGGAAAATCTTGCAGATTTAAAATTGGAAGCGTATGCGGACGAAAGTTCAATTACGGCAAAATTTGTTGACGCTTCAGGCAACAGTCTGACAGGGTATAATTTTGCGGTAAAGCTTCTTGACGGAGGAATTTCTGAAAACGAGGAAAAAGTTGAGCAGATAATTGAGAAGGAGACTTCGTCGGATTCCGAGCTTCAGGAGATTGATGCGCCTGAGTACAGTGACGATAATCAGGACGGCGAGGTGTTGATTTCGGATATAGGTGAGGGAACATATACGCTTGTCGCAAAGGCTCAGGAGGGCTTTAAGACGCCTGATGCCGCAGAGGTTACGGTTGTCAGATATGAAGTGATTGAAAACATTCTTGAAAGCGTTGTAGAAGAGGATGAAAATACACGCATGGAGGACCCTGAAAATAACCGCAATACAGAGGAGGAAACTGTGGAACAGACTCCCGCGGAGGATATAAAACCGTCAAATGACGGAACTGACGAGAGTGTTAAAAAGACTGAGATTAAGGTTGAAAACGGGGAGTATGTATATACCGCAAGTAATGAGGGAACTGTGACACTTTCGGCAGAGCAGGCGGCATCGCTTGAGCAGGCTGTATGCCTTATCGAGGAGAACGGCACCATAAATTCATACAGCGGTTTTATAGCTGGCAGAACAGAGGTTTCGGTTACGGACGGAAATTTTTCTGTGGTTGAGATTTTTCTTGTGAGCAGCCAGACAGGGCAGGAAGACGGAGGTACGGGCGAGTACACACAGTACAGACTTTCTCCGGTGATTGTTACCAAGGAGGATGTTGTATATGGCGACGGCTGGCAGACTATTGACGGAAAAAGATACTATTATATCGGAGGCTCATATATAACAGGGTGGAATAATATTGGAGGAATACAGTATTATTTTAATGAGAGCGGTGTATTGTCGTCAAAGACGGTTATTGACGTCTCTGTATGGAACGGAAATATAGACTGGCAGGCTGTAAAAGCGTCAGGAATAGATTACGCGATAATCAGGG
>CASFUI010000072.1 GCA_949297565.1 uncultured Eubacteriales bacterium | reverse complement strand
ATAGCGTATGCTTCCCTGCACGGAAATACGGCAAAGGCAGCTGAAAAGCTAGCGGAGGATTTGAGGGCGAGGACAACCCAGCCGGTGGAGGTTTTTGACCTTTCGAGAGCGGATATGTCTCAGGTTGTGGCAAAAAGTTTTGAATATGACAAAATTGTTCTTGCAGGTGTTACATATGACGGAAGTCTTATGCCTTGTATGGAAGACTTTTTATATCATCTTAAGATGAAAAATTTCCAGAACAGAAAGGCGGCTGTAATAGAGAACGGTTCATGGGGACCTGTTTCCGGAAAGCTCATGTGTGACGCGCTTGCGGCGCTGAAAAATGTCGCTGTATATGAGAATAAGGTGACAATCAAAACCACCGTTAATGAAAAGAATGAGGCTGAGCTGTCTGACATGGCAGGCTGGCTTCTGGATAAGGCTGAATAAACGTCAGTGTTCCGGTAAGTTTCGGCTTGTTTATATGCGGAATAAAAATATTTACAAAACATATTAATAATTTTGTTAAGGCATTATTTCTGAATTATGTATTTTAATTGATAATTTGGAATAATGCCTTTACTTTTTAGATAATTGATACTAAAATAATTAATAGCGGAGTGTATAAAACTCCTAATTCATTAAAACGAAGAGAGGTATACATTTATGGCAAGAAAAATGAAAACCATGGATGGTAATACAGCTGCTGCACACGTATCATACGCGTTTACAGAAGTAGCTACAATCTATCCAATTACACCTTCTTCTCCAAAGGCCGATTATACAGACCAGTGGGCTACTCAGGGAAGAAAGAACATTTTCGGCAACACAGTAAAGCTTGTAGAGCTTGAATCAGAGGGCGGCGCTTCAGGTGCTTTCCACGGCTCACTTTCTGCAGGTGCTCTTACTACAACTTATACAGCTTCACAGGGACTTCTTTTAATGATTCCTAACATGTATAAGGTTGCAGGCGAGCTGCTGCCGGGTGTTATTGATGTGTCAGCAAGAGCTCTGGCATCTCATGCCCTGTCTATCTTCGGCGATCATCAGGATATTTATGCCTGTCGTCAGACCGGTTTTGCCATGCTGTGCAGCAACAGTGTTCAGGAAGTTATGGACTTAGGCGCAGTTGCTCATCTGGCAGCAATTGAAGGACGTGTACCATTCCTGCATTTCTTCGACGGTTTCCGCACATCTCATGAGATTCAGAAGATTGAAGTATGGGATTACGAGGACCTGAAGGAAATGTGCGATATGGATGCAGTTGCTGCGTTCAAGAAGAGAGCACTTAACCCTGAGCATCCTGTTCTTCACGGCTCAGCTCAGAATCCTGATATTTTCTTCCAGGTGAGAGAGGCATGCAATCCATATTACGATGCAGTTCCTGATTTGGTTGAAAAGTATATGAACATGGTTAATGAGAAAATCGGCACGGATTACAAGCCGTTTAACTATGTCGGCGCTCCTGATGCGGAGAAGATTATCATTGCAATGGGCTCTGTATGCGAGACTATCGATGAGACTATTGATTATATGCTTGCAAAGGGTGAGAAGGTAGGCGCTGTTAAAGTTCATCTTTACAGACCTTTCTCAGCTAAGCATCTGCTTGCTGTTATGCCTAAGTCAGTTAAGATAATCAGCGTAATTGACAGAACAAAGGAGCCTGGCTCAATCGGCGAGCCTCTTTACCTTGATGTGGTTGCCGCATTAAAGGGCTCAGAGTTTGAGAATGTCAAGGTGCTTAACGGACGTTACGGACTTGGCTCAAAGAATACTACACCTGCTGATATTTTTGCTATTTACGCAAATGAGACTAAGGCAGGCTTTACAGTAGGTATTGTTGATGATGTGACAAATACATCACTTCCTCGTACAGAGACTGTAAACACAGCTCCTGACGGAACTACATCATGTAAGTTCTGGGGTCTGGGCGCAGACGGTACAGTAGGTGCCAACAAGAACTCTATCAAGATTATCGGTGACCATACACCTATGTATGCACAGGCATATTTTGATTATGATTCAAAGAAGTCAGGTGGTGTAACAACATCACA
The DNA here is from genome assembly GCA_949297565.1 of uncultured Eubacteriales bacterium. Classification (GTDB taxonomy): domain Bacteria; phylum Bacillota; class Clostridia; order Lachnospirales; family Lachnospiraceae; genus Lachnospira. The sequence goes on along the minus strand of CASFUI010000072.1, from coordinate 1,227 downwards.
TCTTCGCTTCGGCAAGACTCCTATCAAGTCTACATATCTTATTGACAAGGCTGATTTTGTTGCGTGCCATTGTCCTGCATATATGAACAAATACGACATGGTACAGGACATCAAGGACGGAGGTACATTCCTGCTCAACTGCGAGTGGTCTCCGGAGGATGTGGGCAACCATATTCCTGGACAGGCTAAGAGATACATGGCTGAGCACAACATTAAGTTCTATATCATTGACGGTATCAAGCTCGGCAAGGAAATAGGACTTGGCGGACGTATCAACACAGTGCTTCAGTCAGCATTCTTCAAACTGGCTAACATTATCCCTGAGGATGAGGCTATTCAGTACATGAAAGAGAAGGCGCTGGCTTCTTACGCAAAGAAGGGTGACGATGTTGTACAGATGAACTATCAGGCTATCGAGAGAGGTGCCAATGAAGTCGTTGAGGTGCCTGTTCCGGCAGAGTGGAAAGACTGCAAGGACGAAGTTCTCGGAGAGAAGGCTGTTTCAGGTACACCTGAAGTTCTCGATTTCGTAAACAATATTCAGAAGCCTATCAATGCTTGTCAGGGAGATAAGCTTCCTGTTTCGACATTTAAGAATATCATTGACGGTACATTCCCACAGGGTACTGCAGCATATGAGAAGAGAGGTATTGCGGTTGATGTTCCTTGCTGGAATTCTGAAGGATGTCTTCAGTGTAACCAGTGTGCATACGTTTGTCCTCATGCTGTAATCAGACCTGTTGTTATGAACGAGGAAGAAAAGGCAGCGGCTCCGGAGGGCATGAAGATTACTCCGATGACAGGTATGCCTGGATATTACTTTACAATGACAGTGTCAGTTCTGGATTGTACAGGCTGCGGTTCATGCTCTAATGTATGCCCTGGCAACAGCAGAAATGACGTATTAAAGATGGCATCACTCGAGTCACAGATGGATGAGCAGAAGTTCTTTGATTACGGACTTACTGTTTCAGACAAGCCTGAGATTCTTGAGAAGTTTAAGAAAAATACAGTTAAGGGCTCTCAGTTCGTTCAGCCTCTGCTTGAGTTCTCAGGCGCATGTGCAGGCTGCGGTGAGACACCTTACGCAAAGCTTGTGACACAGATTTGTGGTGACAGAATGCTTATTGCCAACGCAACAGGTTGTTCATCAATCTGGGCAGGCTCATCTCCTTGCCGGCCTTATTTACAGTATATGGCGTAGAAGGAGATGAGCCTGCCCAGATT
>CASFUI010000071.1 GCA_949297565.1 uncultured Eubacteriales bacterium | reverse complement strand
TGCCTCGCCTCCTGACAACAGCTTCTTGTACAGACCGTCTTCGAGCACATAATAATATATAATATTATTCTCCATATCTACGGAATAATCGCATACCTGCTCGTCAAGAAGCCTGACGACCTCCTTTGAGTCAACGTCATATACATACAATCCCCTTGAAACCATGGTGTTCTGTCTAGTCTCAACGTCTGTCTTTCCCTCCTTAACAGTAAAGAAAAGCTTTCCTCCGTAATATTTTACAGCCTCAAAAAAGCAGCCGTCTCCGGTGTACGTATAAACAATTTCGTCCTCCTTGCCGTCCAGCGACCTTCGCCTTATTACAATGTCGCCCTGTGTCTCGACTGTCAGCCTTCTCCCCCCTTTGTTATAGATAAAAACGCTGTCGTCGGCAAATACAAGGAAAACATTCAACCAGTTCGTCTCTGTAAGCGTCGGCAGATTAATCTCAAACATCTCCCTGTATGAAGTACCGTCCGGGGCAAGCTGTATAAGCATAAGATTTCCTGTCTCATCGCTGTATTCTGTTGTATAACAGAAACCATTATAGTAATATATTGAGCTGCTGCCTATGCGTGCCAAACAGTCAGGATTATTTCTTTCACTGTGGTCACAGTCCGGTTTTGCGCAAAGCACCGTTCTTTTCATATATTCTGCATCAATATAATATGTAGTAAATCTTTTAAAATAATATCCGTTCTCTGATTTTGTTATTTCACAATTCAAAGCATGCCAATACGGCTGCCCCTCCTCATCCGGCTCCAGCATAATTGAATCCACCAAAACAACATCGTTATTATAACCTGTCTCTGTCTGCTTTTTCTCTGAGCAGCCCATTGTATACAACACAGCAGGCACACAAAGAAATATGACAAAGCACAATATTTTAAACTTATTTCTCATAACACTCCCCCTATGTCAGTCAAAATCATATATTGTTAATACATTTCATACAAATGAACTTCTCTTTCATATACACCTGTTCCGTCATCAGAGTAAACTGTCGATTTTGCATATACACGTTCTATGTCTGTAGGAAACGGAGAACTTTGTGTACCAGCCGCTGCTGTAGTAGCATAATCAGACCTGCCTGCAAAATCATAATGGTCTCCCCAAGTATCATAAATCTTACCTTCAATATAAAAATCACAGTAATCTGACGAGTACAGATTTACACCGCCTTTGAAATAATCAATATAATACTCTATACTAGCATATGCAGAGCCCACATCAAACATCGTCTCCCAATGTACCTGATAATGCGGTATAATCCGGCTCTGTGCCGATACAGGAACACATAGAGCAATCAATAAAACCAATGATAAAATAACAGTACCTAATCTTCTTTTTAAACCTCTCATAGACATTCCCTCCTATATATAAATATTTTATATATTTTATTATACTGGTATATCTATGTAAAGTCAATTTTTTTCATCACACGTACTCAATCCCCACAAGCGTCAATCCCTGCGGCGGAGCGGTCTGTCCTGCCTGACAGCGGTCTTTCGCCATAAGCATTTTCCTGACGTCGTCAGCGCTCTTCTTTCCCCTTCCCACCTGAACCAGCGTCCCCGCAATTATCCTTACCATATTGTAGAGAAATCCGTTTCCGGATATGCGAATAACAACAAACTCTGCCCCAGGTATCGGCGCCAGCACAGAGCTTACCTCAAGCGAGTAGACAGTCCTGACGGTAGATTCCGCCTGCGTCCTCACACAGCAGAAGCTCTTAAAATCATGCTCTCCAACAAGTACCTGAGCTGCGGACTGCATAGCCGAAATATCCAGTTTTTCCTTAACATGCCACGAATAATTCCTGAGCTGCGGTATAGGAAATACCGAGCTTAATATCCTGTACTCATACGTCTTTACTGTATCACAGTGTCTCGGATGAAAATTCGATGCGACCTGCACTGAAGAAATCACGCTTATATCCTCCGGCAAATATCTGTTTAACGCATGAGCCCAGCGCTCCGCCGGAATATTCATATCCGTATCAAAAACAGCTACATTTCCCAGTCCGTGAACTCCCGCATCCGTTCTGCTCGCACCGGTTACGTGTATCCTCTCGCCGCTCACTCTGTAAACGGCGTCGTCCAGCGCAGCCTCGACAGTCGGTGAATTCGGCTGTATCTGCCAGCCGCTGTACCCTGTTCCGTCATAGGCGACAGTCAGCTTAATTCTCATCATAAACGCTTTTCTCCATTTATACATTTATACAATGAAATGTCCATTGTATGAATTTGATAAAAACAAGGCAGCCTTGTCACAAAATACAACTGCTGAATATCAAATAATTCTTCCGCCCATATATATGTTCAGAGCTGCTATCCCGCAAAGATATACAGCCAGAACAGCGTACGCAATCCTGTCTCTGCGGTTATATTTCAGCGGCTTCATTTTCGTTCGCCCCTCGGAGCCGTGGTAGCATCTCGCCTCCATTGCCATAGCAAGCTCGTTAGCCCTTCTGAAAGCAGAAATAAACAGCGGAACAAGTACAGGTACCATAGCCTTAGCCCGCTTTATAAGATTTCCGTTTTCAAAGTCAGCGCCGCGCGCCATCTGCGCTTTCATAATTTTATCTGTCTCCTCTATAAGAATAGGAATAAACCTCAATGCGATAGACATTATCATTGCAATCTCATGTACCGGCACTTTTATCACCTTTAAAAATCCCAGACTCTTTTCGAGCGCGTCAGTAAGATTATTAGGCGTAGTTGTAAGCGTCATGAGAGATGAGCCCATAATCAGATACATCAGCCTGATAACCATAAATACAGCCTGATATATTCCTTCCTTTGTAATTTTAAGCTTCCAAATGCGAACAACAACCTCACCGTCTGTCAAAAACAGATTAAAAGCCGCGGAAAATATAATAAGAATTAAAACAGCCTTCAGTCCCTTTACTATAAACTTTAACGGCACCCTTGATAATTTGATTACCGCCGCCAGAAAAACAGTCACTGCCAGATACATCCAGATACTTTTCCCAAAAAACAGCGAGATGATAAACACCATTGTTCCCATAAGCTTAACTCTCGGGTCCAGCTCGTGAATTACCGATTTTGTCTGATAATACTGCCCTATTGTTATATCCCTAATCATAGCGTTCCTTTCAGAAAAATTTTAATTTCTCCCCAGCGCTTTAAGAATTGAAACCTTCGCCTCCTCAACCGTGATAGCGCTGACGTCCACATCAAGTCCGGCATTTTTTAAATCATTCATTATATATGTCACCTGAGGCGCGGCGAGTCCGATTTCCTCAAGCTCTCTGTAGTGTGAAAATATCTCCTTAGGCGTTCCGTTAAACACAAGTATTCCGTCATTCATAACCATAATTCTGCCGACATATTTTGCCACGTCCTCCATGCTGTGTGATACAAGAATAACCGTTATCCCTGTCTCCTGCTGAAGTGCTTTTACGCAGTCCAATATATCGTCGCGTCCCTTAGGATCAAGCCCGGCAGTCGGCTCATCCAGTATAAGCACCTCCGGATTCATAGCCAGAACTCCGGCGATTGCCACACGGCGCTTCTGACCGCCTGACAAATCAAACGGCGACTGGTAGTACAGCGACTCATCAAGCCCGACAAGTCTCAAAGCCTCAAATGCCCTGAGCTCAACATCAGCCTTTGTAAGTCCCAGATTCTTCGGACCGAAGCAGACGTCCTTGAATATATCCGTCTCAAAAAGCTGATGCTCCGGATACTGGAATACAAGCCCTACCTTGCTTCTTAACTCTCTCATATTGTAATCTTTATCATAAATATCCTGTCCGTCATAATAAATGCTGCCTGATGTAGCTCTGACAAGCCCGTTTAAATGCTGTATAAATGTAGACTTTCCCGAGCCGGTATGACCAATTAGCCCGATAAATTCTCCCTTTTCAATTACACAGCTAACTTCCTTTAACGCCTGACGCTCAAATCCCGTTCCTATTTCGTAGGTGTAGCTTATTTTATCTACTATAATTGACATATCTTCCCTTTCCGCTCTGACCGCTGCCAAATTCCGCACGCAAAATCTATTACTATCAACCTTTAAACGCCGTCAGCGCCGCTGTCAGCTCTTCCTTTGTGAGAATTCCTTCAGGAAGCGGAATTCCCGCCTTCTTAAGCTCATATGCCAGCTCTGTCACCTGAGGCACGTCAAGCCTCAGACGTTTCAGGTAGTCCGCCTGTGAAAATATTTCTCTTGGAGTGCCTGAAAGCACTATCTTTCCGTCATCCATCACAAAAACTCTGTCCGCATCTATAACCTCTTCCATATAGTGGGTTATGAGAATAATCGTGACATTTTCTTTTTTATTGAGCTCATGCAGGACTGAAATAACTTCTTTTCGACCTGACGGGTCGAGCATTGCGGTAGGCTCGTCGAGAATAATACACTTAGGCTTCATTGCCACTATTCCTGCTATAGCCACGCGCTGCTTCTGTCCTCCCGACAGCTTATTCGGAGATGCTTTTCTGAACTGATACATTCCTACCGCCTTGAGGCTTTCCTCAACGCGGAGCCAAATCTCGTCCGTAGGCACTCCTATATTTTCAGGGCCGAAGCCCACTTCTTCCTCAACTAATGTACAAATAATCTGATTATCGGGATTTTGAAAGACCATTCCTGCTGTCTGCCTGATGTCAAGCGTTTTTGCGTCATCTCTTGTGTCCATTCCGTCAACCCAGACAGTTCCCTCTGTCGGAGACACAAGCGCATTAAAATGCTTCGCCAGCGTGGATTTCCCGGAGCCGTTATGTCCGAGAATTGCGATAAACTGTCCCGCCTGCAAATCGAGGTTTACGTTG
>CASFUI010000070.1 GCA_949297565.1 uncultured Eubacteriales bacterium | reverse complement strand
TACCGTGAGCGAGTGTGAGGACAACTATGTTAAAATGCTTTCTGAAATGGGGGTTATAACGGAGCAGCCGAAAGAGGAGCAGCAGGTTTCGGGTGTAATAACAAGAATGGTGCAGACGGTAGTAGACGGAAATTCTCACTATTATATTACGCTTGAAGGTGTTTCCGGTATCTTTGACGTACTGATTGCCGAAAATCCTGAGATTATTATGTATAACGCAGGAGACACAATTAAGTTCAGCTACACTGAGAACGGCAAATTTTATAAGGCGGTGCCGCTGCAGTAGCGGCAGTGTTTCATGCTTATGGCTTAACTGTTACTATTATGCTAAATAAAGTTGCGAATTTTATTGAAACTGTGTTCTTTTTATAGTACAATAGAGAAAATTGACAACTTTAAGGAGATTCAGAATGGATATTATTGTAAAGTATATTGACGAGCTGTTGGAGAAGAGTACTCCGGATGCACCTGTATGGAACATTGAGAAGATTAAGCAGGGACTTAAATCAAAGTGGAATTACATTGACGGCTGTATGATTAAGGCTGTACTTCAGATGTATGCAATTTCAAAGGATGAGAAATATCTGAAGTTTGCAGATGATTTTATTGATTACAGAGTATTTGATGACGGAACAATAGACGGATACAGCATAGGCGAGAAGAATATTGACAATGTCAATGCCGGAAAGACACTTTTTGAGCTCTATGACCTTACGGGCAAGGAGAAGTACAGAAAGGCCATTGATTTGGTTTATTCTCAGATAGAGATTATGCCAAGATGCGAGTCAGGCAACTTCTGGCACAAGGATATTTATCCGTATCAGGTATGGCTCGACGGTTTGTATATGGGACAGCCTTTTTATCTCGAGTATGAGACAAGATTCAACGACAGAAAGAATTACAATGATATTTTTTCTCAGTTTAAGTTTGTAATCGAGAACATGAGAAATCCTCTCAACGGTCTGTATTTTCATGCTATGGATACGAGCAGACAGGCTTTCTGGTGCGATAAGGTTACAGGTCTTTCGCAGAACAGCTGGCTGAGAGCTATCGGCTGGTATTCAATGGCGCTGCTTGACTGCCTTGATATTGTCGATAATTCAGACCACAAGTTTGACAAAGAGTGCAAGATGATGGAGGATGCTTTCGTTGATTTGATTAATTCGATGATTAAGTATCAGGATGAGAGCGGTATGTGGTATCAGGTTGTCAATTACGGAGGAATGGACAAGAATTATCTTGAGACAAGCGGAAGTTCAATTATGGCATATGCCATTCTCAAGGGTGTAAGACTGGGATTTTTGCCGGAGTCATACAGACAGTACGGTGAGAAGGCAATAGACGGTATATGCAGCAAGTATTTAAAGACAAAGGATGGAGAGATGTCCCTCGGCGGTATTTGCCTTGTTGCAGGTCTTGGAGGAGCAAACAGAAGACCTGGTACATATGACTATTATATGTCAGAGCCGATTGTTGAGGATGACGCAAAGGGTGTTGGCCCGTTCCTGCTTGCATACACTGAGCTGCTTCGTTACAAAAATAAATAATAAAAATAAATATTGAGGGGCGCATGTTTTCAGCATGCGCCCATTTTCAGGAGGAATTATATGAAACCATATGTAACTGCGGAAGAGATTATCGAAAAACAGGGAGAAAACCAGAGAACATACCGTTTTCTTACAGCGGAAAACGGCTGTGTAAACGGCTGTGCTTCAGGAACAACCATTTATGCGAGCAATGAATTTTCCGACCACCCGGGGGCTCATGACGACCAGGAGGGATTTTATGTGCTTGAGGGAGAGGGGTATGCAAAGCTTGACGACCTTGTTTTTCCGATTAAGGCTGGAGATTCTTTTGTTGCTCTTCCTGGCGTTAAGCATACGCTTCGCACAAAGGAAGGATGCAAACCGGTCAAGGTTTTCTGGTTTCACAGCGGAATTTAGGGTCTGGCGGATCAGGCAGAAAATTTGTGTTGTGGCAAAGTGAACATTGATGTATAATGGGCTCTAAGAGCACACTTATGTGGCATAATAGCGTCATCAAGCTGACGCATTTAAGTTTGCGAAGCAAACTGATTTATGGGCAAAAAGCAGCCCGAAATTATGGTATAAAGATTTGAAAAGGAGAAATACGAATGTTTAAGATTAATGACAATTATCTGAAGCTTCCGGGAAGCTATCTTTTTTCGACAGTAGCGAAGAAAACCAATGCGTTTATGGCTGCCAATCCTGATAAGAAGGTAATCCGTCTGAGTATCGGTGACGTTACACAGCCTCTTGCTCCGGCGATTATTGACGCGCTGCACAAGTCTGTTGACGAGATGGCTCATGCTGAGACGTTTCACGGATATGCTCCTGATTTGGGATATGATTTCTTAAGAAACGCTATTGCGGAGAATGATTATAAGAACCGTGGCTGCGATATTTCGGCTGATGAAATTTTTGTGAGTGACGGCGCAAAATCCGATTCTGGAAATATAGGAGATATTTTTTCAGTTGACAATAAAATCGCTGTCTGCGACCCTGTTTATCCTGTTTATGTTGACGCCAACGCTATGTCAGGAAGGACAGGCGACTATATTGAGTCGCGTCAGAAGTGGAGCAATGTAATTTATATGCCTTGTACTGAGGCAACTAACTTTGCGCCGGAAATTCCTAAGGAGACGCCTGATATTATATATCTGTGCTTCCCTAACAATCCTACGGGCTCAACAATCACAAAGTCTGAGCTTCAGAACTGGGTTGATTATGCCAACAAGGTAGGCGCAGTGATTATATACGATGCCGCTTATGAGGCATATATTTCAGAGGAGAATGTTCCTCATTCAATTTACGAGTGTGAGGGAGCGAGAACATGTGCAATCGAGCTCAGAAGCTTTTCTAAGAATGCAGGTTTTACGGGGCTCAGACTCGGCTTTACGGTTATTCCTAAGGATTTAAAGAGCGGCGATACAACGCTTCACAGTCTCTGGGCAAGACGCCACGGCACAAAGTTCAACGGCGCTCCTTACATCGTCCAGCGCGCGGGCGAGGCTGTGTATTCCGAAGCAGGAAAGAAGCAGACAAAAGAACAGATTGCCTACTATATGAACAATGCCAAGGTAATTATGGATGGACTTAAGTCTGCTGGATATTCTGTTTCAGGAGGAGTAAACTCTCCGTATGTCTGGTTAAAGACGCCTGACGGAATGTCTTCATGGGATTTCTTTGATTATCTTCTTGAGAAGGCAAATGTTGTCGGCACACCGGGAAGTGGCTTTGGTCCAAGCGGAGAGGGCTATTTCAGACTGACAGGTTTCGGCTCATATGAGAATACGGTTGAGGCCATTGAGAGAATAAAGAAGATGTGATTGATATGAGAACTGGTATTTGATTTTAAAATGTATTATTGCCGGATGCTTATGTTTTGCGGATAAGCATCCGGCAAATTTTTGTCAAAACTTTTATAAAAGAATTTTGTAAAACATATGGAAATACTGAATAAAATGGGGTAATATTAAGTTATAAAGAAACAAGCCCATGCTTGTATTTTAAATGTAATGTATGGAGGATTATTATGTGGCAGGCAGATTTAGAAAACGGTAATTACCGAAATCCAATTCTTTACGCAGATTACTCTGACCCGGACGCGATAAGAGTCGGAGAGGATTATTTTATGATTGCATCGAGTTTTTCAAATGCACCGGCGATGCCGCTTCTGCATTCAAAGGATTTGGTGAACTGGAAGGTTGTAAATTATATTCTGGATAAAGTTCCGGAATTCCGTTACAGAAACCCGATACACGGCTGCGGAGTGTGGGCTCCGTCAATAAGATATCATGAGGGTACATATTTTGTTTGCTTTCCTATGCCTGACGAGGGGATTTACATGACAACCACAAAGGACCCGCTGGGAAAATGGAGCAAGCCTGTAAATATAAGACCGGGAGCTGGGTGGATTGACCCTTGTCCTTTCTGGGACGATGACGGAAGGGCTTATCTTGTGGCCGGAGTTGCCAAGAGCCGTATCGGCTATAAGAGCGTTCTTCATATGGTGGAGATGCAGCCTGACGGAATGGGGCTTATAGGCGAAGAGGTAAAGATTTTTGACGGAAATTTAAACGACCAGGTAACTATTGAGGGACCTAAGCTCTATAAGAAAAACGGCTGGTATTATATATTTGCTCCGGCAGGAGGAGTAAAGACGGGCTGGCAGACGGTACTTCGCTCGAAAAATATTTTCGGACCGTATGAATACAAGGTTGTTATGCGCCAGGGTGACTCGCCTGTAAACGGGCCTCATCAGGGGGCATGGGTTGACACCGTAACGGGAGAGGACTGGTTTCTGCATTTTCAGGATGTATACGCAGCTGGAAGAATTGTCCATCTCCAGCCTATGCACTGGGAGAATGAATGGCCTGTAATAGGTGTAAATAAGCCGGGAAATGATTACGGCGAGCCTGTTATGGAGTATAGAAAACCTGATATAGGAAAGACACAGGAGGAGCTTGCGGACAAGTCAGAATATCCTGTCTGTGAGCCTGACTGCAGCGATGAATTTGATGGTGAAAAGCTGGGGCTTCAGTGGCAGTGGAACGCCAACAGCGAGGAAGCATGGTATTCGCTTGAGAACGGAAGACTGAAGCTGGCTGCGGTTGCGGCATCGCCTCTTCGTCCTGTGGGTGATTTGAGAAATCTTCTGCTTCAGAAGTGGCCTGCGCCTGAATTTTGTGCAGAGACGAAAATGGAATTTTCCGGACTCGGGGAGGGAGATACCGCGGGGTATGTGTCTCTTGGAATGAAATATATAGCGGCTGCGGTTGAAAAACGCGGCGGACAGTATATTATAAAGAAGATTAAGGGAGAGCAGAGTTTTGACTGTGATACGGCGTACACGGACGAACAGACTGAGCAGCTTCAGATACTCTCAGAGGAAGAATTTGAAAAATTCGGAAAGAGCGTTTATTTCAGATATACGGTCAGGGTTACAGGCCATATCACTCACTATGAGCTTGGGCTTCCTGTAAAGGACGCCCCTCAGGAGGAAATCGTGCTTGAGTACAGCCTTGACGGAGAAAATTATACCGAGGCGGTAAGAACAGAGGCTAAAGCGGGCCGTTGGGTCGGTGTTAAGAGCGGTGTATTCTGTAAGCATGACAGCAGCAAGGACTCTCCGGCAGGATACGCTGAGGTTGAGTATGTCAGGTATAATAGTGTCGACTGAGCCGACGCATGCAAGTTTGCAGGGCAAACTTGTGATGGACAGGAAGCTGTCCGAAACAGAGGTATGATAGCGTCGGCTGAGCCGACGCATGCAAGTTTGCAAAGCAAACTTGTGATGGACAGGAAACTGTCCGAAACAGAGGTATAATAGCGTCGGCTGAGCCGACACATGCAAGTTTGCAAAGCAAACTTGTGATGATATAATGCCAAAAGCCCGCGGCTTATATAAGCCGCGGGCTTTTGGCGCTGTGCGCGCGAAGATTTATTGTCTGATATTGCTCTGATTGTTTCGGCTCTCAGAAAAATACATGGTCGCCTATTCTCAATTTATCGTCATCGATACTGCCGCGGTAGGCGTGGAAATACAGCGCATTTACGTTAATGTAGCCGTTTAATACGTCCTGCGCTGCTTGAACACAGTCGTCTTTGGCTCCTCTTGCTAGGACAATGGCAAATCTGCCGCTTGCAACAGGTGAGAACTGTCCCGGGGCAAATAAAACCTCAGAGATAGTATTTGCAAACCGTGAATTTCTAACACGGTTTATCACTACGCTGCCGACAGCACATTTTCCCTCATAAGGCTGATTGCCGGATTCACATTCTATTATCGCCGCAAGCATTTCCAAATCTGTCGCGTTGTAGTCTATAGGCGCATTGATGATGCTGCCGCCGGAGCCTGCGTTGTTCTGGATTGTTTTCTCAGACTCGCGTATGCGTTCCTCCTCAAGCTGCTGCTCGTATTGGAGGGCAAGCTCCTCAAAGCGGGCAATATCACCGGAATTGGTATCAAGCTGCTGCTGTTTGGATAGCAAAAGCTGCTTAAGGTTTTCAGCTTCCTCTGACGCCTGTATTTTGAGAGTGTCAAGTTCGGCAATATCGGCGTTTAATTCATCGCTTGTCTGTGCAAGCCTTGTGATTATATCCTCCATATTGTCAAGCATTTTGCGGTCGTACGATGAAAGCTGAGCGATATACTCCGATTTTGAGAGGAAATCAGCGAGACTTTCCGCGCCCAGCATCATATCAAGTGCATTTTGGCTTCCGTGTTCATACATATACTTAATCCGCAGCTTCATTGCGTCGTACTGATGTTGTTTTTCCTCCTCAAGCATTGACTTCTCGTCTGTCAGAGAGTCAATCTGACTTTGTTTGTCCTGTATCTGAACGTCCAGTGAGTTGAGTGTCTCGTTAATCACGTCGATTTGTGATACAAGCTCGGCAATATCGGAAGAAATACCCGACTGCTCGGCTCTCAGCTCGTCAAGCTTTCTGTTAGTCTCATCGAGGTCGTCCTGAGTGGTCGCGTAAGAAATCAGCGGAACTACGGGAGAAAGACATAGTATGAGTACAAGATATGCACAAACTATTTTTTTGCGAGATTTTCTGCGGAAATTGATTCCCGGAGATATTCTTTTTTGTGAAGCTGAATTGTTTTCAGATAAATATTTTTTCGTACTCAAAATAGCTCTCCTTAATAATCTGTACAAAAATATACGGCTAAAAATGTATCTTAAATATATTGAATTTTTGTTTATCGGCTTAAGCTAAGTATAATTTGCGCCGGCATAAATTGCAAGTCGCTCGCAATAGTGTTATTATTAACCGGTAAATCGTTAAATATTATTAAAAATACCATAAATTTGAGGCATAATTCGGATTGAAATATTGTTGGCTGTTTGTTCTGAAGCGTCGCAGACAGCTCTTATCGCAGAAGAAAAACCGCGTTCACGAGTCTTTCTT
>CASFUI010000069.1 GCA_949297565.1 uncultured Eubacteriales bacterium | reverse complement strand
TCTGAAGCGGTACCACAACAGCAGACACAACATTTTTAAGCGGAGTTACAAGCCTGTCGGTAAAAAAACTTGTCGCTATGAAAATTACACATAATGCCGACACTGCAATTAATATATATTTGGAACTAAAAAATTCAGAAAACTTTTTTCTCATTTTACAATATCCTTAATAATAATTTAATCGTAGGTCTTATCCTGAGGTGTGTATGCAACGCTCGCAAAATCAGGATTGCTTACAACTCCCATAAGTCCTCTGACGACACTCTCAGAAGGATTTTCCACAATATTTACGGCAAGGTTTGTCTCATGATTGATAAATTTTTCAAGGTTATTAATATTTGAAGTTCCGCCGGAAACATAGATTCCGTTTTTTATAATATCCGCTGCAAGTTCAGGCGGAGTGCGCTCCAGAATAACTTTTATAGAGTCCATAATCGAATGGAGCGGGTCAACTATTGCCTGATAAATTACATCTGATGAAATGTCAACGCTCACAGGCAGTCCGGACAGCACATTGCGCCCGAAACCCGGAGCAAAATGTTCTTCAGACTTAATTGCGCTTCCAAGCTCTTTTTTGAGGCTCTCGGCGGTTTTGCTGCCAATGACAAGATTGTACACCTTGCGAATACTGCTTATGATGCTGTCGTCGAGTTTATTTCCTCCGATTTTAACAGACTTGCTTATTACAATTCCGCCCAGTGAAAGAACAGAAATCTCGGTTGTCTCCGCGCCTATATTTACAATCATAATTCCTCTTGACTTTGTCACGTCAAGTCCGGCGCCAATCGCGTCAGCAACAGGTTTATCCACAATGTAAATATTTTTAGCCTTTACTTTGGAATCAGCTACAAGTTCATAAAACGCTCTCTTCTCAACCTCTGTGACATCTGTTGGAACTGCTATATAGAAATCAGTGTTTCCTACAGACTTTTTATCACCGTTAATTTTATTAAAAAAGCTGAGCAGAAGCGTCTGCATATTTTCAATGTCAGCGATAACGCCGAATTTTACAGGAAATGAAACCTCAATATTCTCAGGCGCTTTCTCATACATCTCGTATGCCTCGTCTCCAAATGCAAGAAGGTCTTTTTTGTTTGCAATAGCAATGATATTTTTTTCGTTTAAGATTTCCTCCTTGTCCTTGCAGCACATTTTAAAATTGCTTGTGCCGATGTCAACTCCGTAAATGTTTGCCATGATTATGGACTCCTTTCGTTTACATGTAATCTTTTTCTTTAAGACTTGTATACTTATTATCTCCGATAATGATATGGTCTAAAAGCTGTATTCCCATAATATTGCCTGCCTGAGCTATTCTTCTTGTAACCATGCAGTCGTTTCTGCTGGGCGTTGCGTCTCCGCTGGGATGATTGTGCAGAAGCACAATGGAAACCGCGCCGTATTTCAAAGCCTCCGAAAATATCTCTCTGGGATTGACCAGCGACGCATTGACTGTCCCGACAGATACGATACTGTCACGTATGCGGCAGCACTTGTTATCGAGCAGAACCAGAACAAGGTGCTCCTTGTCAAGATGCCTCAAATCCTGCATATAATACTCCGCAATCGTGTCAGGCGACGAAAAATCAAGCCTGCGCCCCGCTGTCTGCTTCGCAATCCTTCTTGAAAGCTCACATATACATTGTATCTGAACAGCCTTGACTCTGCCCACACCCTTTATTTTCATAAGTTCGGGAACGGACAGATGCATCAGTCCAAGCAGAGAACTGTTTCCACCCGGCTCGCTGTCGGCGCAAAGACTTATAATTTCTTCTGCAAGCTGTGTAGCATCCATACCGCGCGTTCCGGTCCTCAGCACCGCAGCTATAAGCTGCGCGTCACTCAACGCGCCTGCTCCCAGAGCAAGGCATCGCTCATATGGTTTATTCTCATTCTCTCCTTCGCAGAAGTTTATACCATAGTTTGATTTATACAATTATTATCCTTTCCGGACAAGCGGATAATTATATAAACTTATAAATAACAATGGCAGCAATCACGCCAATAATGCTCGCCACTGTAATCTTAATCTGCAATGCAAACGTAATAACAAAAATTCCAAGATCAAGAACAAGCGGATTACCGCTGTTATTGATACCAAACGTATTGCCGTAGGAAAGCCAGCTAAGCCCCGCAACATTTGATGTAAGTTCGGAAATAAGACCGCCTATAACGATTCCTATTAAAATAAACAACAGTAAAAGCCAACCGTTTTTGTACTTTGAAATATTACTCATGTCACTCCGTTTCCGCTAAAAAGCATGTAAAATTTACAAATTAAGCTAAATTATTATAGCATACATTTCCAGCCTTGTATAGAAAGTTTTTTCTTTAATCAGCCACAATTTATCGCTATTATTCGACAGAAATCAGCCCTGCCTCATACATTTTCTGCATACTCATGATTATTCCCAGCTTGGCGTGATACCAAGTCAGACCGCCCTGAAAATATGCGGCATATGGCTCTCTAAGAGGTCCGTCGGCGCTGAGCTCGATAGATGAGCCCTGAACAAAAGCTCCTGCCGCCATAATAACATCATCGTCATAGCCCGGCATTGCCCACGGCTCCGGTGTGACAAAGCTGTCAACCGGGGCTGCGGACTGTATACCCTTACAGAAAGCGATGAGTCCCTCTGCGCTTTTAAGCTCAACCGCCTGTATAATATCGTAACGCGGCTCTCTTCCGTCAGGAATTACCCTGAATCCGAGTCCTTCATATGCGTTTGCCGCAAATATTGCGCCTTTAAGCGCCCCCGCAACTACCGTAGGAGCAAGGAACAGCCCCTGATAAAACTCTTTGTTGACACCGAGTGTGGCTCCGACTTCTTTTCCGAGCCCCGGAGACGACAGACGGTAAGCCGCCTGCTCAACACACTCGGTCGTTCCTGCAATATAGCCGCCGCAGGGAGCAAGACCTCCGCCGGGATTTTTTATAAGAGAGCCCACAACCATATCCGCTCCTGCCTCTGACGGCTCAATTCGCTCAACAAATTCACCGTAACAGTTATCAACCATGCATATGACATCAGGCTTGATATTTTTAATAAACGATATAAGTTCTCCTATTTTTTCAACAGACAATGTCGGACGGCTTGCATAGCCTTTTGAGCGCTGTATTGTAACAAGCTTTGTCCTGTTGTTTATCGCCTTTTTTATATTATCATAATCAAAGCCCCCGTCCTCAAGCAAATCCACCTGGCGGTAGGTAACACCGTACTCCGCAAGACTTCCCTTGGACGGCCTTATACCTATAATTTCATCCATAGTGTCATATGGCTTTCCAACCGGTGAGAGCAGCTCGTCCCCAGGTCTCAAATTAGCTGACAGCGCGATATTTAACGCATGTGTTCCGCACATTATCTGCGGTCTTACAAGAGCAG
>CASFUI010000068.1 GCA_949297565.1 uncultured Eubacteriales bacterium | reverse complement strand
ATATTTGTAAGGGAAATGCAGTTTGTTGAAGATGATGATATTCCGGAGGAGCAGTCTAAGTCAAATCAGATTTATCTTGACGGGTATGTATGCAAGCCTCCGATTTATAGAAAAACGCCGCTGGGCAGGGAAATCGCAGATATTTTGATAGCTGTCAATCGTCCATACGGAAAATCAGATTATATACCATGTATCGCGTGGGGAAGGAATGCCCGTTATGCTTCGACAATAGAAGTTGGAGGTCATCTGCAGATACAGGGGCGCGTTCAGAGCCGTGAATACACCAAAAAAATTAATGACCAAGAGACTGAAAAGAGAACGGCGTATGAGGTTTCTGTAAGCAAGATTGATTTGATTGAAGATGAGGATTGATGATTTAGATGAGCAAAGCGGCGCAGGTGGCTTTGTCGTCAGTACGGAATTAACTGTTGCTTTAAGACTGTATGTTTATTATATATGACTGTATATTGCCGTATTTAGCTGTAAAAATAAAGAAAGACGGGTTATATTGTCATGCATACTAAAGAAAAGGTTGTAAACGGGAAAAAATTTTGATTGCGAAATGTGCGGCCTTATTATATAGACGAGACGTATATAGACAGAAAATGTTTTTCTTTGCTTATTTTTAAATAAATGTTTTTTAGTGTTTGGTGTCTTTCTGGTAATACATTTACGGTATGACTTGCCGTGCTGTATTATTGGAAAGACATTTTTGTTTTATGTGAAATGTTTCGTGGGTTTCCATAAAATAAAAATGCTCTGCGAGAAGCAATGCCTCACTATTGGCAGACCGGGCACCTAAGCAGTCGTTGAAGTTGAATAAGTCCGCAGGTTGAATTCCTTGTTCCTTTTAAATATTTAAATATATAATGTAATAATTTGTATTCTTTATATATTCTTTTAATATATTTTTAAAATTATTGTTGACACAAAAGAGGCGTGATGATATACTTTATGCATATAAATAAGGTGCCGGGAAAGAGGTGAAACTATGACAGACAGCCAAAAAATCGATTTAATATTATCTGAAATGTATTGTATTAAGGAAGATGTACACTACATGAAAGAGGATATAGAAGTTTTGAAGGTCGACATGAGAGAAACTAAAGATGATGTGCAGGTCTTAAAAGCTGACATGAAGGAAGCCAAAGAGGATATACGCGTCCTGAAAGCTGACATGAAGGAGGCCAAAGAAGACATAGAGGTTTTGAAGGTCGACATGAAAGAAGCCAAAGAGGATATACGCGTCCTGAAAGCCGATATGAAGGAGGCTAAAGAAGACATAGAGGTTTTGAAGGTTGACATGAAGGAAGCCAAAGAGGATATACGCGTCTTGAAAGCCGATATGAAGGAAGCCAAAGAAGACATAGAGGTTTTGAAGGTCGACATGAAGGAAGCCAAAGAGGATATAAAGGTTTTGAAAGCCGACATGAAGGAGGCCAAAGAAGACATAGAGGTTTTGAAAGCTGACATGAAGGAGGCCAAAGAGGATATAAAGGTTTTGAAAGCCGACATGAAGGAGGCCAAAGAGGATATAGAGGATCTGAAGGTCGATATGAAGGAAGCCAAAGAGAAGATAGAATTGCTGAGTGATGATATGAGAGAGGCTAAGGATAATATACAGGTACTGAGCGACGATATGAAGGAAGCCAAAGAGAAGATAGAATTGCTGAGTAATGATATGAGAGAGGCTAAGGATAATATACAGGTACTGAGCGACGATATGAAGGAAGCCAAAGAGAAGATAGAATTGCTGAGTGACGATATGAAGGAGGCTAAGGATAATATACAAACGCTGACAGACGATATGAGCGAAGTGCGAGTAGAGGTACATGAATTGAAGCAAGAGGTGGCAGGCGTTAAGCTGCACCTTGAAAATGTAACTGATAGAAATATAAGACTGTTGGCAGAGAATTTTGTGGAACTTACGAAAAAGCTTAATCAGGCAATTCCTATAGCAAATAAAAATCTCGCGTATGAGGTGAAGGTTGATTATCTTATAGAAAGAGTACAGACTATCGAGAGAGATGTTGCTGATATTAAGAATAAGATAGCGTGAAATATGCGATTATGTATTAAACATAAGTAAAGAGGATGAAATTGCCGGGATAATATAAATGTTTATACAGCACATTTGTTAAATACTAAATTATACATAAATTTTCCGGGCTTTACGTTGACATTGAATAATGTAAGTGTTATATTCATCATAAACTATATAAACATTAATTTTGAAGTAGAGGTTGCATTATTTATGAGTATTCCGGGGAATGCCGCGGCGGGCAGTTGAAACCGGATGAAAGGAAATGATGCCGAAGTGGTATATTTGCCGCAATATACTGCTGGGCGTAAAGCGAACAGCTTTGCGACTGTCATCAATATGATGGGGAGCTACGTACATTAAATGGTAAACAGGCTGGTCCATCGAGACCGGCTTTTTTATTCTATAGGAAAGTTCTCTGAACTTCCTATAGAATAAAAATGCTCCGCAATAAAAAGCTGTATGACAGCAGAAAGAAGGAAAAGAATGGCAATTTTTACGGGTGCTGGTGTTGCGATTATAACACCAATGAAGGAAAACGGAGAAGTCAACTATGATAAAATGGGTGAGCTCCTCGATTATCAGATTTCAAATTCAACCGATGCTGTTATTGTATGCGGAACTACAGGTGAAGCTTCAACGCTGACACATGAGGAGCATATAGAGGTAATTCGTTTTACCACAGATTATGTGAAGAAGAGAATTCCTGTAATTGCAGGAACAGGCTCTAACTGTACGGAGACAGCGATATATCTTTCCAGAGAGGCTCAAAAGGCAGGAGTTGACGGATGTCTTGTTGTTACGCCATATTACAACAAGGCTTCACAGAAGGGGCTGTTTGAACACTATACTGCGATTGCGAAATCTATAGATCTTCCTATTATAATGTATAATGTACCGGGAAGAACAGGCTGCAATATTCAGCCGGAAACAGCAGTAAAGCTTGCAAAAGAAGTTGAAAATATAGTGGGTATAAAAGCGGCTACCGGAAATATGGCGCAGGAGACAAAGACTATGGCTTTGGCGGAGGGCTGCCTTGATATGTATTCCGGTGAGGACGGCCTTATAGTACCGCTTATGTCAATAGGGGCAAAGGGAGTTATTTCTGTGCTTTCAAATATTGCACCTCAGCAGACACACGATATTTGTGCGAAATTTATGGCAGGAGATTTGAAAGGAAGCGCTCAGATGCAGTTTGATGCATTGCCTTTGATTGATGCTCTGTTCTGCGAGGTTAATCCTATACCGGTAAAGCATGCACTTAATCTAATGGGAATGGAGGTCGGTCCTTTAAGAATGCCACTCTGTCCTATGGAAGACGCAAATCTTGAAAAGCTCAGAACTGCAATGAAGAATTATGGTCTGCTTTAAATAGTATTTTATAAATTTATATTTGAGATACAAAAGTAAGCGGGCAGTATACATATGAATTATTTGGAGGTAAAAATGGTAAAAGTAATTATGCATGGCTGTAACGGACATATGGGAAGAGTCATAACCGGTCTTGTGGAAAAAGATGAGGATATTGAGATTGTTGCGGGAATTGACCCGTTTGACGACGGACATAATAAGTATCCTGTATTTTCTTCTGTTGAGAAATGTGATATAGCTGCTGATGTTATAATTGATTTTGCATCTGCGAAGGCCGAGGACGCTCTGCTTGATTACTGTGTTGAAAAACAGATTCCAGTGGTAGTATGTACGACGGGATTATCAGAGGAACAGATAAATAAGGTCAGAGCAAGCGCATGCAAAGTGGCAGTGTTAAAATCCGCAAATATGTCGCTTGGAATAAATATGTTATTTAAGCTGCTTCAGGATGCGGCAAAAGTTCTGGTACCGGCCGGATTTGACATTGAGATAGTTGAGAAACATCACAACCAAAAGCTGGATGCCCCAAGCGGAACAGCTTTAGCGCTGGCAGACGCCATAAAGGAAGTTGTTGGGGATGAGTACTATTATAAATATGACCGCAGTCAGGTGCATGAGAAAAGAAATCCTAAAGAAATCGGAATAAGTGCTGTCAGAGGCGGAACTATTGTAGGTGTACATGATGTAATATTTGCAGGCGAGGATGAAGTTATAGAGTTTACGCATACAGCTTATTCAAAGTCGGTATTTGCAAAGGGAGCCATAGAGGCTGCAAAATTTCTTGCAGGTAAGCCGGCGGGAATGTACGACATGTCAGATGTGATTGCGTCAAGATAATATTAATAAATAGAATAAAGAGTTCGCAGGCGAACTCTCCCGCTAACCGGGCAGGACGGCAATACAGCAGTATTTAACCGTCAGACCCGGTTTTTTGATTTGCGGATTACAATTCTGTAAAAGCAAATATTGTATGTTATATTTTAGAAAGAAATTTTAAAATAATCAACCTGTTCAATAATATCAAAACCTGTATTTTTATATAGCTTAAATGCAGGAATATTAGTGCTGCTTACCTGTACGAGCAGCGGATTTGTGTTTTGGCTGAAGTAATCGCGTATAAGATTACAGAGCAAAAAAGTGCCTGTTTTTTTCCCCCTCAGATTTTCGTCTACAAAAACATTATAAAGCATTGTGTGTGACTTCTGGTAATCAAGGGAGCACACCGCGCATGGCTCATCGTCCGAAGCGTTAAGATACATAAGATAATCATTTCCGTCGTCTGAAAATTCCGACATTGCATCCGGAAAATGTTGCGGAAGATCGCTGACAGAATTTGATGAACATTCCATTAAATATTCGCTGTGAGAAAAACTTATTTCATGATGTGATTTTACAAGTGATTGAATGAAATAGGGGGCGGAAAAACAGAGGGTATTCTTTGATGAAACATCTGCATGACCGGAATTAAGCTGGTTTTTTATATTTTCAAAAAGACATGTAAAGACTCCTTTGCGCCTGTATTCAGGGAGCACAAGTGCTGTAAGTTCGTTGAAACAGCAGGATGCGAAACCGATCATTGTTTCCCCCGAATATGCTGCAGCCTGAAAAACTGCCGAACATTCATTGACGATTTCAGTGTCAATGCCGCAGTAGAAAGGTTCATATCCGCTGCAGGAGTTTATAAGCTGGTTTAAATCATTAAGCTGCATATTATCAAGCTTTTTGGGACAGTATATTTTAAAGCTGGAGATATTACGTGCATTTTCGTTATTGATTATGTCCGTTTTGTATGCGGAGCGCGAGGTATCTTTATCATTCGGTAAATGCGATGTGTTTTCTGTTTTCACGTTCTGTTAGCTCCCGGTTTTATCAAAAAAAATTTTATAAATATATTGTAGCAGAATGAAAGATAATGTACAATAAAGAATATTATTATAATTAAAGTACTTGTGAGATAGTATATAAAAAGTACTTAAAAAGGGGTATGGCCAATGAATAAAGTAGCAATATTGACAGACAGCAATAGCGGTATCACACAGGCAGCAGGGAAGGAGCTTGGAATTTCCGTACTTCCTATGCCTTTTTTTATTGATGGTGAGCAGTATTATGAAGATATTAACCTTACGCAGGAGCAGTTTTATAAAAGATTGAGCGAGGATGCTGATATATCTACCTCGCAGCCTTCGGTCGGAGAGCTTCAGGAGCGTTTTGATGAGCTTTTGAAGGAATATGACGAGGTTGTTTTTATCCCGATGTCAAGCGGGCTGAGCGGAACGTGCCAGACGGCGTCGATGCTTGCTGAGGAATATGACGGTAAGGTATGTGTTGTTAACAACCAGCGTATTTCAGTTACACAGAGGCAATCGGTAATGGATGCAAAAATGCTTGTGGAAAAGGGATGTGGTGCCGCTGAAATAAAAGAAATTCTTGAGCGGGAAAAAATGCAGTCGAGTATTTATATAACGCTTGAGACATTGAAATATCTCAAAAAGGGAGGACGAATAACTCCGGCGGCAGCGGCAATCGGAACTGTGTTGAGATTAAATCCCGTGCTTCAGATTCAAGGAGAGAAGCTTGATGCTTACGCTAAAGCGAGAGGTAAGGCTTCTGCAAAGAAAATTATGTTAAAGGCTATGGCTAATGATATGAATACGCGTTTTGCGGACAGCTTTAAGGCAGGACGTGTTCACATGGAGGCTGCTTATACCGGAAACCGCGAGGAGGCAAATGAGTGGGCTGAAATGGTAAAGGCTGAATATCCTCAGCTTGATTTTCATATGGACCCGCTTTCATTGAGCGTTGCCTGTCATATAGGATATGGCGCTATTGCTATTGCGTGTTCGGTTTATCTTCCTGAGGATGAGGGTAAACGCGCATGAGAGCATATGCGGCAGATACGGCATTATTGGTTATAGATTATCAGGAAAAGCTTGTTCCCGCTATGGTGGACTATGCAGAATGGCTTCGATGTTCTCAGATTTTGATTAAAGGAATGATTGAGCTTGATGTTCCTGTGATTGTCACACAGCAGTATACGAAAGGTCTGGGAGAGACAGTCCATGAGATACGAGGCATAGAGGGAATGCCTGATGGTTTTGACAAAATCAGTTTTAGCTGTCTTGAAGATGAAAATATCAGCGCGGCGCTTGAGCGGATAAGTGTAAAAAATGTCGTTGTGTGCGGATGTGAGGCTCATATATGCGTGCTTCAGACAGTAATTGATTTAATAGCTGAGGAGTATAATGTATATGTGGCTGCTGACTGTATTGCCAGCAGAAAGCTTTCGGATAAACAGGCAGCTCTAAAGAGAGCAGAGCAGGAGGGCGCTTACATAACGACCGCTGAGGCTATTCTGTTTGAATTGCTTGGAAGAGCCGGAAGTGATACATTTAAGAGAATATCTGCTCTGGTAAAGTAAGCCGCGTGAATTATCTGACCGGACAGCGTGTCCGGCACCTGCTGAACTGTGCGCAAAACGGCGTAATTGCTGAGGCAGAGTGAGAGTTGAGTAAAGAAACCATGTAGCGGATATTAAAAATTATGTGAGTAAGGAGAACAGGCTTTGAAGAGAAGTGAAATCGCATCTGAAGATAAATGGCGGATTGAGGATTTGTACGGTACAGACGAAGAGTGGCAGAAGGAGTTTGAAGAGGCTGTATCGAGAGCAGAGTCACCGTGTATTTATATGGGAAAGCTTGCAGACAGCGCACATAATCTTGCGGCACTGCTGGCGGAGGCGGATGAAAACAGCCTTTTGGCTGAGCGTGTTTATGTATATGCGTTTATGAAATACTATGAGGATACCGCCAATCCGGTTTATCAGGAGATGTCAGGGAAAGCGCAGCTTGCGGCGGTAAAGATGAACGAGAAATATGCGTTTGTAACACCTGAAATCATGGAGATTGACGACAATAAGATAGAAGAGTTTATGCTGGATAAAGAGGTTGTTCCGTATGACCAGCTTCTTAGAGATATGCTTTCCAAAAAAGAACACACCTGCTCAAAGCAGGAGGAAAAGCTGCTTGCAATGGCTGAACAGCTTGGGGATACCCCGGGAGAGATTTTCTCAAAATTTAATAATGCAGATGTAAAATTCGGCACTGTTCATGATGAGGACGGAAACGAGACTGAGCTCACAGCGGCAAAATT
>CASFUI010000067.1 GCA_949297565.1 uncultured Eubacteriales bacterium | reverse complement strand
CGGCGGAGCTGAAGCCGAGCAGGGGCAGACTTACGACGAAAATTCTGAATTTGCAGGGCAGGATTTTGGAAGCGAGCAGTTTGAGGGTGACGGTGTTGACGGAACGATGAATATGAAGGTTTATCACTGTCAGAGCTGCGGAGCCGAGCTCATGTCTGATGAATATACGTCTGCGGTCATTTGTTCTTTCTGCGGTAATCCGTCGCTGGTTGAGGATCGTCTGACAGGAGCCTATAAGCCAAAAAAGATTATACCGTTTAAAATTAACCGCGAACAGGCAAAGGATATTTACAGAAAATGGGTGCGCAGAGGAAAGCTTACGCCGTCAACATTAAAGAGCCAGAGCACGATAGAAAAGATTTCAGGACTTTACGTTCCGTTCTGGCTTTATGATTACAGAGCAGAGTCTCAGATGGTTGCCTCCGCCGAAAAAATCAGGACGAGAAGAAGCGGAGACACGGAGTATACATATCACGACCATTTTCATGTATACCGTGATGTGGAGGCTGATTTTCAGAGAATTCCGGCTGATGCATCCGAAAAAATGGAAGACGGAGCGATGGATAAAATGGAGCCGTATCTTTATAATGAGCTGGAGCCTTTTGCGCCTGCATATCTTCAGGGATATTTGTCAGAGCGGTACAATCTGACGCATCAGCAGATGGAGCCGAGAGTAAACAAGCGTGTTGACAAGTATATAACGGAGATGACGAGAGACACGATTGTGGGTTACAGCACAGTCAGTGTAAGGAGCAACCGTATCCGCAGAAGCAATTATAATGTTCAGTATGTGCTGCTGCCTGTGTGGGTGCTTAACTGCCGTTATCAGAATAAAGATTTTCAGTTTATGCTGAATGGTCAGACCGGAAAAATAGTTGCCGACCGTCCAATCAGTAAGCTGAAGGCGCTTGGGTGGGGCGCCGGTATTTTTGCGGCAACCCTTATTATTACTATGTTGGGAGGGTTGTTGGTACTATGATTAGAGAAAGAATTGACAGAGCGAAAGCAAAATCTGATTGTGCCGCGGGCTTTAAACTTAATACCGGTCATGCCGGGACAAAAGCCGCGGTATTCTTTGCAGTTGTTATCGCAGTTGTGTTTATGGTATGCGCTTCATATTACGCTCCGGTAAAAGCGGCGGCTGCCGAAAACAGTCAAAAAAATTATGTGACTGACGACGCCGGGATTTTGTCTGACAGTGAGGAGAACAGACTTGAAAAGAGCTGTGCTTCCGTTTCAAAAAAGTGCAAAACCGATATAGTTATACTTACTTTGAAAACAGGGCTTGACGGAAGCCGTCTTGACAGCTATGTGAGAGATTTTATAAGCGAGGGCGGATACGGCTATGATTCTTCGTCATCTGTGCCTGATGTCATCGTCTATGTGGTTGACATGAATTCTCGCGCGGTCCGTGTTGTGACATCAGGGAGAGCGCAGACGGATATAAGTCAGAGCAATCTTCAGGGGATTGTGGATAAAACCAAGAAGCGCCTGACTGACGGTAAATACTATAAGGCTTGTGATAGGTACATTGAACTCACGAGAAAGGAGCTTGATAAGAGCATATCTTACAGATTGTTTTTATATTTTCCGATAAAGCTCGCTATAGCCGCAGCAGTTGCCGTAATCTCCGTTCTGGTTATGATGCGCACTGCCAAATCAAAAATGACAGTCAACGGAAATACATATGCGAAGGATGGGGCGCGCATACACAGGCGTGAAGACAGATTTATAAATACCACCGTTACTACGCGCAAAATCCAAACCAGCAGCGGCAGCAAAGGAGGGGGCGGAGGAGGAAGAGGCAATTCCGGAAGCGCCGGAGGTCATTTCTAAATCAAATACATAACAGTAAGCGGTACTGTGCGTTGTCAAATGTAAATACAGGAATTTCCGCATGGCTTGCAGCCTGCGCAAATAAAAAATCCCGTAGACCAGCGTCCTCAATGTGAGAAGAGCGGCCTACGGGATTTTTTGCTGTGAAATTCGCTTTGGCGCGAAAGCTTAAACGCCCGGCGAAAGAGTTTGCGGACTATTTATTCTGAATATTAGAGCGTTTCAGGCTCGTCATATTCAACCCCGAAAGTCTCCACTGTAACGGATGAAATTACCTGAGGCTTTAACGGACGGTCATTCCAATCTGTGTCAACAGAGGCGATTTTGTCCAACACGTCCTCTCCCTCTGTGAGCTTGCCGAAAGCGGCATATTCTCCGTCGAGGTGAGGAGCTTTTTCGTGCATTATAAAGAACTGTGAGCCGGCTGAGTCAGGTATCATAGTGCGCGCCATTGAGAGAACTCCCTTAGTGTGAAGCAGGTCATTTTTAAAACCGTTCTTGGAAAATTCACCCTTGATGCTGTACCCCGGACCTCCCATGCCGGTACCCTCAGGGTCTCCGCCCTGAATCATAAAGCCCGGAATAATACGGTGGAAAGTCACGCCGTCATAGAAGCCCTTTTTAATAAGGCTTATAAAGTTATTTACCGTGTTAGGGGCAATTTCAGGATAAAGTTCTGCCTTCATTACATCACCGTTATCCATTGTAAAAGTAACGATAGGATTTTGATTTGCCATTATAGTATCCCTTTCATAAAATATTATTTGAATTTCAATATAACACAGTGCCGTTTGCAGCACTATGTTATTTTATATAGTATAATGAAAAAAGTCAAATACAACGGGAGATATGAATATGCTCAAAAAAATATATATAAAACAGAATAAAAATCAAGCCTGTGCCAAGAAATACGATTTAGAAGCCTTTATAGACAGAATGAGCGGTGAGGGAATTGACGCTAAACAGATAACAGCGTGGGATGAAATATGTTCGTCGGATGCTCTTGTAATTACGGATTGTGAGGCGGAGGAATTTGAGAAGGCACGCGGTGAATTTGCAGCCAAAGGACTGTGCCGTATTTTCGGAGTAGGTGTTGACACCGGAAAAATTTCAGGGTATTCATATGTGATACAGGATTTTGATGTGAGCGTGAGATATTTAGAGCTTATATATGCCAGAATGACAGGGCAGCCTTTTGAGATAGCGCGCAGCGCAAGGCTTATCATTCGGGAAATGAAGGAGGAGGACCTGCCGCTTATGTATCAGCTCTATGGGACTCTTAATGGATGCCCGTATATAGAACCGCTGTACGAATATGAGCGTGAGCTGGAATTCACCAAAAATTACATTAAAAATATGTATGGTTTTTATCAGTACGGACTATGGCTTGTATTTGAAAGAGTAAGCGGGGCTCTGATAGGCAGAATTGGAATCGAAAACCGTGTGATTGACGGAAAGCAGAGGCAGGAACTCGGATATTTAATCGGTAAACCGTGGCAGAGACACGGCTATGCGTATGAGGCGTCAATGGAAATAATAAGGTATGCGAGTGACGAGCTTGAGCTGGAGGAATTGTTTGCGGTTGTCGACAAAAAAAACAGGGCTTCCCGTGAACTTGCGTTAAAGCTTGGCTTTGAATATTACGCAGATGTACAGGAAACCCTGGAATTATACCGTAAAAAATTAATAAAGGACTTATAAGTCGAAGGCGTAACGTATAAACGAAACGGCATTTTCAGTGTTTTTAGCGGAAACAACTACACCGTAGCATGGCGATTCCATGGTAAGGTCTGTTTCGCTTTTTATTTTTGTTCCGGATAAATCTACGGCTATCGGAACAGCAGTACCGTCCTTTTTGGTGTAGTAAATAATATTTTCGTCACCGATGCGTTCAAGTTCGTCGGAAGTAAGAAGCTCTCTCAGGTCGACGAGAAATGTTTCGTTATCCGTGGAAAAGTAATCTATATAGTCGCGATTTGCCATATATCCGTCAATAGAGCCGACGGAGGCGAGTATGTATATTTTGTTCTGGCTTACATTGGCCTCCTGGTCAAGCGGCTGAACGATAAGAGAGTAATTGAAGTCAATCTCAACTCTTGTCTTTTTGCCGTCAATTCCAAGATAGTTTGAGAAGCCTTTTGTAATGTCGTCAGAAAAGGTTTCATATCCTGTGATTTTACCGTCAACGGCGACTATATTACAGACAACATCGTAGTTATTCTGGATAAACGAATATACTGTATAACCGATAAACGCTGCTGCAATCAGAAATGCCAGCGCGTAATATTTATAGTAACCGAATATATAGCTTATTTTTTCACTGAAATTGAGTTCTTTGAAAGGTGTCTTTTGTTCTTTCGGCATTTTATTTCTGTTTGTTTTCTGATTTGCCATTAAAGAAAATCCTCCGTTTTATGCATACTTTATTTGTGCAAACTGTAAAACAAGTTTAACATAACTATTGATGAAAAGACATACTTTTATAAATATTTAATAAAAACAGGGCGGAAATTAATTGAAAGTTATTTGCATTTTGAGTAAATTACAGTATAATCATATCTTGATAAAGTACAGTTAAGCTGAAAGGAACGGGTAATTATATGTTTAGTATAGAAGGGAAATTTTTCAGGGCGTTGACAAAAGCAGGAGATTTTTTAATTCTCGGCTTCTTCGGAGTGCTGTTCAGCCTTCCGATTGTCACGATAGGAGCTTCGCTTACAGCTATGTTCTATGTTGGCATGAAGCTTGTCCGTGATGAGGAGAGTTATGTTTTCAGAGGTTTTATTAAATCGTTCAGGCAGAATTTCAAACAGAGCTTTATAATGGAGCTTATTATTGCGGTGCTCACAGCGCTGCTGATTACAGACGTCAGGATATGTTATATGTGGGCGAATGACGACGGCGGCCTGCCTGTTAGACTTCTTATGTTTGCGGTTATAGGCATGCTTTTAGTTCTGTCGGCTGTTGTGCTCTATGCCTTTCCGATGCTTTCAAAGTTCGATAATTCAGTTATCCGGACGCTTAAAAATTCGCTTATTTTGTGTATGCATCATCTGCCGCAGACATTCATAATGCTGTTTGCTACATATGGACTTATTATATTTTCAATTAACTTCTTCACAGCTTTTATAGTCACAATTCCGCTTATTGTCTATATAGACAGCTATATACTTGCGAGAATATTTCTTATTTACGCAAAGGCAAGCGTACAGACTCAGGAAGATAAAGAGGAAGAGGCTTTGGACGGCAGCACAGAAGATGCACAACAGCAGGATAAATAATAACAAAGAGTTCGCAAGCGAACTCTTTCGCGAGGCGCGGATTCATAAGAATAATTACCTTTCCGCGCCTCTGCGAGCCTGCGGAGCATTTTTATTCTATAGGAAGTTCAGAGAACTTTCCTATTAGAATAAAAATGTTTTTCAGAGCGCGTCTACTCCGCGCTCTCCTGTTCTTATGCGGACTGCGTCCGCCACATCATAGACAAAAATTTTGCCGTCTCCGTAAACTCCCGTATTAATTTTTTCTATAACTAAATCAATAATTTGTTCGGAGGTTTCATCACTCACTATAGTCTCAACCTTAACTTTTGGCAAAAGGTTGCCCCCGAAATCAATTCCGTTATATTCCCGTTTGTGACCGCGCTGGCTTCCATATCCCATTATATTTGTAATCATGATGCCGTGCGCTCCGCACTCATTTAAAATAGTTTTCAAATCGTCAAGACGCTCAGGTCTGATAATAATTTCTAATTTTTTCAATTCAAACTCCGTTCCGCCGCCTTAAGCGCGGCATATTTCTAAATATCCATATGTTTAGTCGGAAGCCCGTCCATGTAAAGATGGCTGCATGCCGTCAGTACTGAAGAGCAGTAATATATTGCGAATATAACGGATAAAACCTGAACAAAAATTGCGATTAACGGTATTCCTGACATTGCCGCAATAAAGTTTGCAAACACAAGTATTCCGTAAATTGCCCATATTAACCGCAGAGAGCGCGTGAGCGCTGATTTTTCCTGGAATTTGGCTTCAAGTATAAGTCCCTCTGTGAAATAATAGGTGAGATATATGTTTGCTATGGTTGAGAGTCCTGTAATAATATTTGTGGCATTATTGCCGCCGGAATACGCTATGACAAAATTCATAATTTGACCGAAAACGGTAAGAATGAATCCTATAACAATCATTATGCGCATTTTTTTAAATAAGACATTGCGCCCCGCAATCGGAAAACCTCCGATGGCTATGAGCACCATAGCTATAATATCGTTAAATATGTCAAAATAAATTTTGCCGATATGGACGTTAAACTGTAATGTAAGCAGAATAATACCGACCAAAATCAAGGTTATGTTTTTTTTGTTCATAATAAATATAAATCCTCCGTTTCTTACAATACAAAATACAGCTAGGACTATTTTAGATTATATGTAAACGGCGGTCAACTTAAATTGCGTTATTTATGAAAAATGTTTGGCAAAATTTATAAAAATTTTATCATAGCCGTTTTGGAGCGTTCAGAACACGCGTAATGCGTCACAGAGCATAAAAACATATATTGGCAGATATAGTAAATTGAGGTTGTGCTTGCGGCGGGGGTGTGGTAAAATATCGCAAGCCAAAAAGCTTACACCTGTAAATATTCGGTATAAGCATTGTATGGTGCGCGCAGTGATTTGCCGTACCTGTAATTGTAAGACAGAATGGAGAGTTTTTATGCTTGAATGGTCTGCACCGCAGCTTTCAGACGGAGCGTGGGTAAAAAAATTGGTTGAAATGTCAGATAGTATCGGGAGCGATGTTTCATTTGCGAATATATATCTGCTCCGCGGCAAATATAATACGGAAATCAGCCGTTACAGGGATTTTTTAATAAGAAGATATTACGGAAACGGCTCAAGGCTTGGATATACATTTCCGCTTGGAAGGGGCGATGCCGCAAAGGCTTTAAAAGAGATAGAGCTTGATGCCGAGGCAAGAAATGAGAAACTCAGATTTGCCTTTTTGACCGAGCCGCAGAAGGAGCTTCTTGAGGAGTTGATGCCAGGGCGTTTTATATTTTCATCGGATGCCGGCGACAGCGATTATATCTATTCATGCCGTGAGCTTGCTGAGCTTTCGGGAAAATCATTTCATAAAAAGAAAAATCATGTCTCAAAGTTTATGAGAACATACCCTGATTACACTTATGCGGAAATGGGAGAGTGTAATTGGGAGGACGCGGCTACGGTGGCGGATGCGTGGTATTATGAACATCTGCAGCAGGAGAATGAATCCCAGATCGCGGAGTACAGGGCTATTAAGGAAGCGCTGCAGTATTTCAGGGAATTGGAGCTCATGGGAGGCGTTATATATGTAAATGACAGCCCGTGTGCGATGACGCTGGCTTCAAAGATAAACGGGCATACAGTTGATGTGCATTTTGAGAAAGCTGTGGGCGAGTGTGCCGCGAACGGCGGATATGCGGCAATAAACAATTTCTTTGCCGCGGGCCTTGAAGGAATAACGTGGCTTAACCGCGAGGAGGATATAGGAATAGAGGGACTGCGCAAAGCAAAAATGTCGTATCATCCCAAAATTCTGCTTAAAAAGTACAGCGCGGTTGAAAAATAATTGATTGTATTTAGGAAAGGAAAAAGGATATGCTGTCAAGAGTTCTTGAAAAATCAACATGTGCGGAGTGCAGATTTTGCTGCTCGTTTAAGAGAGGCAGTCTATGGGAGACGCCTCTGTTTCCGAAGGAGACTGTGGAGCGGCTTAAAAAGGACAGAAATGTTGATTTTGTGATGGATGAGACAGAAGGATATGAGTACGGGCGGATGTCTCTGGAGGGGGAGTACAGGACAGAGGATGAAAATGAGGAGGCGCCTTGTATGTTCCTTGACGGCAGCAGGGGATGTGTTCTATCGGATGAGGATAAGCCTTTTGACTGTAAAATATGGCCTCTTAGAATTATGAGGGACGGGGGAGAGCTGGTGATTGCCCTTACGCCTACATGCCCGGCAATTAACAGAGTTCCTCTGGAACGAATGAAAGAGCTTGTCGAAGAAGGGCTTGGAGATACAATATACGATTATGCTGCCAGCCATCCTTTTATAATAAAGCAATACAGAGAAGGATTTCCTGTTTTGATGCGCAGAAACGGCGGCAAATAAGCGGCTGATACACAGAGCTGTCCTGTTTCGGCAATAATACGTAACAGTTCAGCCTGCGCATTCGCAAAGCCGTATGGCTGAACTGTTAAAAAATATAATTTTTTTTTGAAAAATACTTGCAATTTACATTTCAGTTGTGTATAATACCACATGTCGTCACGATATTGGGCTTTCGCCAAATGGTAAGGCACTGGATTCTGATTCCAGCATTCTGGGGGTTCGAGTCCCTCAAGCCCAGCTTGCCCTCGCATAAAGCGAGGGCTTTTTTGATACTTAATAACGCTCAGGCGTGAAAGTGTGCGCAAAGCGCACTTTTTGTTTAAGCTGATACGGTTAAAAAACGGAGAAATGTAATATGATAGAATTGGGAAAGACACAGTGTCTTAATGTGGTAAAAGAGACAGATTTTGGGGTGTATCTCGGAACAAAGGACGAAAGGGTGCTTCTGCCTAAGAAAATGGTTCCGGAGGATACAGAGATAGGAGATGCGCTTACTGTATTTGTATATAGGGATTCAAGCGACAGAATGATAGCTACTACGAAACAGCCGAAAATCAGGCTCGGTGAGCTTGCGGTGCTGACTGTATCTCAGGTGAGTAAAATAGGTGCGTTTTTGGACTGGGGTCTGGAGAAGGATTTGTTTCTTCCTTTTAAAGAACAGACTAAACATGTCAATGAGGGTGACAGCTGTCTTGTAGCGCTCTACATAGACAAAAGCGGACGTCTTGCCGCGACAATGCGCGTATATGATTATCTCAAAAACGCGGAAGGGTATGTTAAGGACAGTGCGGTGAGCGGAACTGTCATCGAAATTAATCCTGATTATGGCGTGTATGTGGCTGTTGACAATATGTATTACGGCATGATTCCTAAAAACGAAGTTTTCGGACACCTCAGTGTGGGAGATACTGTTTACGGAAGAGTCTCAAAGGTGCGCGATGACGGAAAGCTCTCCATAAGCCTTAAGCAGAAAGCATATATACAGATGGACGAGGACGCCTCTATTATATATGAAGAGATAAAGAAAAACGGAGGTAAGCTTCCGTTTACGGACAAGGCGTCTCCTGAGCTTATAAAACAGCGTTTTGACATGAGCAAAAACGCTTTTAAGCGCGCGGTCGGCAGGCTGTTAAAGGAAGGAAAAATTATAATAAATGATACTTCTATTACTTTAAAATAAATGCTATAATAGCGTCAGCAAAGCTGACATATGCAGGTTTGCAGAGCAAACTTATGATGGACAAAAAGATGTCCGGAATTATGGTATAGTTTTATTAAATATTTGAAAATCAGGAGGAAATTGTGATGCAGAAGGTTATTAGCACAGATAAAGCGCCGGCGGCAATAGGTCCGTATTCACAGGCGATTGAGGTCAATGGAATGGTTTACACATCAGGAGTTATCCCTGTGGACCCGCAGACGGGAAATATTCCTGAGGGAGTTGAGGCGCAGGCTGAACAGGCGTTTAAAAATCTTTGCAATCTTGTTGAGGCATCAGGCTCAAGAGTTGAAAACATTATTAAGACAACAGTATTTATTAAGGAAATGAATGATTTCGCCAAAATCAATGAGATTTACATGAAGCATTTCAAAGAGCCTTTTCCGTCACGTTCATGTGTTGAAGTGGCAAGACTGCCTAAAGATGTTCTTCTTGAGATTGAGGCGATTGCGTTTAAATAATATCTGATACCGGGGGATTTATGTGTAAAAGAATTAATATATTTTACGCCTGTCTGATGGGGTTTTATTTTGCGGCCTCTGTTATCTTCGGGATTGTAATAGGCGCGACAGGTATGGAACTGCCGTACTGGGCTCAGTGTATTGTCAGTCAGGCGTTTCTTCTTATACCGGCATTTGCGTATGTTATTATTTATAGAATTAATATTTATAAATGTATACCATACAGAAAGATTAAACCGCTGGATGCCCTGCTGTCGATTTTGCTGGGATACGTGCTGATACCGGTTGTGCTTTTTATCAACAGCGTAACGATGCTTTTTTCTACCAATTATATGAATAGCACAGTGTCGGATTTGACTTCATATCCGTTTGTTGTTCAGGTGCTGCTTATGGCGGTGCTTCCGCCTATGGTGGAAGAGTTTATATTCAGGGGAATTATATATCACTCATACAGAAGGAACGGCATAATGGGTGCGGCAGTTCTCAGCGGGCTGCTGTTCGGTGTCGCTCATCTCAATATTAACCAGTTCTGCTATGCTTTTGTAATCGGCATAGTTTTCGCCCTGCTGGTTGAGGCTACAGGCTCTATCTGGTCAGCGGTTTTGGCTCATTTTGCGTTTAATACTTATTCGATTACAGTTATCAAAATAATGTCTGCTGCCGGAATAGATGTTAATGCTGTACAGCAGCAGGCGGACTCAGTTACTCTCTCTGCCGGGGCGGCAGTTGTATCATCGGTTATGCAGCTTGCTGTTCTCGGAGGAATGGCAGTCGGCTTTATGCTGCTTGCAATTCTTATTATTAAAAAGCTTGCGGCACGAAACGGGCGAGGCGAATATCTCGAGTATAATATGCGTCTTGGCATGCGCCCGAGAAACGGAGAGCGCTTTTTTACGGCGCCTCTCATTGTGACGCTTGTACTGGCGTTTGTGTATATGAGTTATACCGAGCTTGTAACTTTTATAAACAGCTTTTTTGTCTGATTAATATAAAGAGGTTTCGTGGAGAAAAATCAACTGAGAATGTTTTGATGAAAGCGGTTGAACAAAATGTAAATTCAGGCATTTGGTTTATCGCCTATATAAAAAAGAAGCTCTCGTGAGAGAGCTTCTTTTTATTTTGTGGATAAATCCACTGAAAAGAAAATGAGAAAGGAAAAATATAAGAAAAAAGCAAATTAAACAAAATAATCAATGTTCTGACCGAGATACGGTGTGACAGACGACTCCATCATCTTTTGCAGACCGTCACCCAGAGT
>CASFUI010000066.1 GCA_949297565.1 uncultured Eubacteriales bacterium | reverse complement strand
TGTAAAGCGTGATACTTCAGCCGACACTGAAGAGATTATAATGTATGATTACGAAAATAAAGTAAAGCGCGTGCGAATGAATAACATGACCTCTGCAACACAGGACTATGACAATATTTACGTTATAGATGATGTGCCGTATAATTTTCTTAAAAGTGACAGGGGAACGCGCATTATCAATCTTAATACTCAGAAGACAGAGATTAAGCTGGGGTCGGATATTCGTGTGGAATATGTATTTGATAATATTGTTGTGACAAGCATTCACACCCGGAAAAATGTTTTTTTCGGCAAGAAAAGCGACCACGTAAAGGTATATCGTTTTCCTAATCTTCACCATTCCGTCTATAAAACAAAAGGAAAATATAAGGGCTGTATAAAACATTTTGATGATTTGCTGATATTTGTTGAGGGTTAGCCGAACGGAGGTTATTATGACAAAGCAGGAGGCGAGAGATTTTGTGCGCGGTGAAAAGCAAAAGCTTGATGCTCAAACGGTTAAGAAATACAGCCGTGAAATTTTTAAGCGCCTTAAAGCTCTGCCGGAATTTGTCCGTGCTGATGACATTCTGACATATGTAAGCTATAATCAGGAAGCGGATACATATGAATTTATTAATGACTGTCTTGCGCTTGAAAAGAATGTATATGTGCCTAAAATTACATGTGGGCAGATGAAATTTTTGCGTTTATTGTCGCTTGGAGAACTTGTCCCCGGGGCATATGGAATAATGGAGCCCGCTTCGGACAGCGCCTGTTGGATTCCACGCGGGAAAAATACATTTATGGTTATGCCGGGACTGGCATTTGACGCCGGACATCACAGGGCAGGCTACGGAGGCGGTTTTTATGACAGATTTCTTGAGGGCAACACAGAGATTTATAAGGCCGCAGTTGGATTTGATTTTCAGATAGTTGAACATCTGGAGTCGGAACCGTTTGATATTTGTCCTGATGTAATTATAACACAGTCGGGAATATATTGAAATAAACTGTCATTTTGTGCCGGAGCGTCGCAAACTGATAATATCGCAGAGGAAAAATCACCTTTGCGCAATTTTCTTCGAGTTCGTTCTCGATTAAACGCTCCGGAAACGGAGGATTATATATGGAAGCATTGGAGATTATGGGGCAGCGGGCTAAAAAGGCCTCCCGTATTATCGCAAAACTGGGCTCTGCGGCAAAAAATGACGCGCTTATAGCTGTTGCGCGGGAATTAGAGGCGCATGCTGATGAAATTAAAAAGGCAAACAGTATTGACCTTGATGCTGCGCATAAAAACGGAATGAAGCCGGCGCTTATTGACAGGCTTGCGCTGACTGACTCAAGAATAGAGGGAATGGCTGAGGGATTAAGACAGCTTGCGGCGCTTGACGACCCTATCGGAGAAATAACCTCTATGAAAACTCGTCCAAACGGGCTTATGATTGGATATAAGCGTGTTCCTTTGGGGGTTGTGGGTATTATTTACGAATCTCGTCCAAATGTTACAGTAGACGCCTTTGGTCTTACTTTTAAGTCGGGCAACGCGGTTATTTTGAGAGGCGGAAGTGATTCGATAAATTCTAATCTTAAGCTTGTCGAGATAATAAGAGGGAGTCTTGCAAAATCAGGCTTGTGTGAGGATGCGGTCCTTCTCATATCGGACACAGACAGAAAATATGTAAATGAACTCATGAAAATGAATGATTACGTGGATGTGATAATTCCAAGAGGCGGGGCCGGGCTTATAAAAAATGTTGTAAATAACAGCACTGTTCCTGTAATTGAGACGGGAACGGGAAACTGCCATATTTATGTACATGATGATGCCGATTTTGACATGGCGTGTGATATTATATACAATGCTAAAACACAGAGAATTGGGGTGTGCAATGCATGCGAATCTCTTGTGGTGCACAAAAATATTGCGGATAAGTTTATACCTATGGTTGTTGACAGGCTGAAGGAGAAAAATGTTGAAGTGCGCGGAGACGAGACAGCATGTGCTGTTGACAGCCGAATAGTGCCTGCGGATGAAGAGGATTGGGGAAAGGAATATCTCGATTATATTATCTCTTTGAAAACCGTGTCATCTCTGGAAGAGGCGATTGAGCATATCAACAAATATAACACAGGACACTCCGAGGCTATCATAACAAACGACTATAATTCCTCAAAAAAATTTCTTGATGAGATAGACGCAGCCGCCGTTTATGTCAATGCATCTACACGCTTTACAGACGGGTTTGAATTCGGTTTCGGAGCGGAGATTGGCATAAGCACACAAAAAATTCATGCCCGCGGACCTATGGGACTTAAGGCCCTTACTACCGGAAAATATATAATTCTGGGAGACGGACAGGTAAGAAAATAGACATATGCCTGCGGCAGCCGGCGCGTAGTAATGAGGTAAAAGATATTAATCTGTTTTTTATAAAATTGAGGGGCGAAAGATGGAGTGGAAAAATGAAAAGGTTTCACAGTTTTTAAATTATGAACAGCTTATCTCTATATTAGATGAGTGCACATCAGGGTGCATATTTGTCTATGATTTGACTAACGACCACTATTCAATAAGTCAAAAGGCTGTGGAGACGTTTGAACTGGAAAGTTCTTCGTTTGATAACGCGCTTGAAAAGCTTGAAAAAGTAATATATCCTGAGGATATGGCTGTATTGTCAGCAGATATAAAAAGAATTACAAGAGACAAAAAGGGGAAGCATGATCTGGAATATCGGTGGTACAACAGGCAGCATGAACCGGTCTGGATTAGCTGCAAAGGGGAAACTGTATATGACAGTGAAAGTGATACTCTATATCTTATAGGCTCTGTAACTGAGATAGGCAATGCCAAACGCTATGACAATATTACGAGCCTTTTCAGTGAGATGATGCTTGAATGCAGATATAATTCTCTTCAGTCAGAGGAAGGTAATACCTGTGGATATATTCTTCTTGTAGGTGTTGATAATTTTAAGGCTATAAATGAAAAACACGGAATTAAGACAGGTGACGGTGTTCTTGCCGATGTCGCAAAATGCATTGTTGAGTGTGTCGGCGGAACAAAAAATGTGTTCAGGCTTAAAGGCGATGAATTTGCCGTGCTGTATATTGCTGACAAACGCGAAATTATTTCGGACAAAAGCGATGATAAAGCCGAGCTTATCGATTGTGCAAAGATTTTATATAAAAAAATCAGACATAAAATAGATAAGTTGATTAAAAATAAAAATTATAATATATTTTATACAATTTCGGGAGGAGCAAGTCTGTTTTCAACAGAGAGCGATACGTTTGAAAATGTGATGCAGAACGTAAAATTTGCGCTTCATGAGGCAAAAAAAAGAGGACGCAATACTTTTGTACCTTATTCTGATGAACACTATAAAAATTATATACATATAATGGATGTTCAGGAAAATTTGAGAAACAGTATTATTCATAATTTTGAGGGCTTTGAAGTATATTATCAGCCTATTTACAGCACATCAGAAAAAAGGATTAACGGAGCTGAAGCGCTTATAAGGTGGAACAGTAAAAAATACGGTTTTATGTCCCCTGTTGAGTTTGTTCCTCTTCTTGAGGAGAGTTCCCTAATCATACCTCTGGGAAGATGGATTATAAGACAGGCTGCTTCACAGTGTAAAAAATGGATTAAGTATATTCCCGATTTTAT
The DNA here is from genome assembly GCA_949297565.1 of uncultured Eubacteriales bacterium. Lineage (GTDB taxonomy): Bacteria > Bacillota > Clostridia > Lachnospirales > Lachnospiraceae > Lachnospira. The sequence goes on along the minus strand of CASFUI010000066.1, from coordinate 5,749 downwards.
CGTTCACATTAATCTGTCGTTTGTCCAGATTATAAAAAGCGATGTTGTAAAAGATGCGTTAAAATGTATAAATGAACAAGGTTTAAGCCATAAAAACATTGTATTTGAGATTACCGAGAGCGGTGAGCTTGAGAGCAATCCAATGGTGAGAAATGTTCTGTGCTCACTTGAAGAACTTGGCTTTAAGCTGGCTATTGATGATTTCGGCACAGGATATTCTAATCTTCGCTATATCCGTGATATGACATTTAGAATAATAAAAGTTGACAGAATGTTTGTTCAGAATATAGATAAGAGCGAGGATAATTACGCGCTGGTTAAATATATTATTGATATGGCGCACACACTTGGAATAAGCGTGTGTGTTGAGGGAGTTGAGACAGAAGAAGAACTGTCTTGTGTCCTTTCGCTGGGAGCGGATTTTATACAGGGATACTACTACGGAAAACCTGTTCCTGTGAAAGAATTTGAGGGGAAGTTTCTTGCGGGCGCGCCGTTATAACGGAGGCAGCACGAAAACAATATAGTGTATCTGCGAAGGTGATTCCTGTGCGGATACACTATTTTAGCGAAGAAAAGAGAGTGAAAAGGAGAGTAATCGTTTTAGTATGTCAGAATTTAAGGATATTGAAATTACTGAAAATCAGTTGGAGAGACAGTTATATTTCATAGAGAGATGCCGTCAGCAGGTCTCTGAACTCCAGGAGAAGCTGAAGAGACCGTTGCTTTGCTGTACACAGACATTTGGCTGCCAGATGAACGCTAGGGATTCAGAAAAACTGCTGGGAATTTTGCAGGAAATCGGTTATCAGCCGACAGATTCGGAGGAGGCTGATATAGTTGTGTACAATACCTGTACCGTGCGTGAGAACGCCAATCTTCGAGTGTATGGAAGACTGGGACAGCTGAGTAAAATCAAAGAAAAAAATCCTCACATGGTTATCGCGCTGTGCGGCTGTATGATGCAGGAGCCTGAGGTGGTCGAGAAAATCAAGAAATCGTACAGGTTTGTTGATTTGATTTTCGGAACATTTAATATTTTTAAAATTGCAGAGCTGTTATATATGCACTGGGAACAGGGCGGTCAGATTGTCGATATATGGGACAGTACAAAGGAGGTTGTGGAGGAGCTTCCGACACAGCGAAAATTTCCTTTTAAATCAGGCGTAAATATTATGTACGGCTGCAATAATTTTTGCAGCTACTGTATTGTGCCTTATGTAAGGGGACGGGAAAAAAGCCGAGAGCCTCGTGAAATCGTGAATGAGGTAGAGCGTCTTGTAGCTGACGGGGTAAAAGAGGTTATGCTTCTTGGACAGAATGTAAACTCCTACGGGAATACATTTGATGAGCCGTTTTCTTTTGCGCAGCTTCTGACTGAGGTTGAAAAGGTTGAGGGGCTTGAGCGCATTCGCTTTATGACGCCTCATCCAAAGGATTTCTCCGATGAGCTGATAGAAGTAATGAGAAATTCAAAAAAAATCTGCAATCACATACATCTGCCGCTGCAATCGGGAAGCAGCCGTATTTTAAAGCTAATGAACAGAAAATATACGAAGGAGCATTATCTGGCTCTCGTAGATAAGATAAGAGACAGAATGCCGGACGTCTCAATAACTACGGATATTATTGTGGGCTTTCCGGGAGAGACGGAAGAAGATTTTCAGGATACGCTTGATGTTGTTAGAAAAGTTAAATATGACAGCGCATATACTTTTATTTATTCAAAGAGAACGGGAACGCCTGCCGCGAAAATGGAAAATCAGGTTCCGCAGGATATTGTTAAGGATAGATTTAACAGACTGCTTCAGACTATAAATGAAGTTTCACATGCAATCAGTGCCAGATATGAAGGGAAAACTGCAAAAGCGCTTGTCGAGTGTATTGATGACCATGACAGCAGCCTTGTGACGGGACGCCTTACAAACAATATGCTGGTGCATTTTCCGGGAGACGCATCGCTTATAGGGCAGATTATAGATGTTAAGCTGACTGAGTGCAAGGGATTTTACTATATGGGGGAGGCTGAAAATGGCTGAATTTTCACCGATGATGCAGCATTATTTAAGCACGAAGGAAGAATATAAGGACTGCATACTTTTTTATCGCCTCGGCGATTTTTATGAGATGTTTTTTGACGATGCCGTAACTGTGTCTAAGGAGCTTGAGCTTACTCTGACGGGAAAGGACTGCGGACAGGCGGAGAGAGCGCCTATGTGCGGAGTTCCATTTCATGCCGCCGAAAGCTATATAAACAGACTTGTCGCAAACGGACACAAGGTTGCGATATGCGAACAGATGGAGGACCCAAAGCAGGCTAAGGGCATTGTGAAGAGAGAGGTAATAAAGGTCGTGACGCCTGGAACCAACCTTAATTCACAGGCGCTCGACGAAACTAAAAATAATTATCTCTTTTGCATATATTATCAGGGCGATGTAATCGGTGTGTCTATATGTGATTTTTCGACGGGGGATTACTATGTAACAGAGTTGCAAAACGAAAACGAGCTGCTTGATGAGATTAATAAATTTGTGCCTTCGGAAATTATTGTAAACGATTACTTCGCGATGAGCGGAATTGATTTGACAGCGGTGAATGATAAGCTGGGAATTTCAATGTCAGCTCTCGAAAACTGGTATTTTGACGAGGACAGCTGCATCCGCAGGCTGCTTTCGCATTTTAAGCTCAATTCGCTTGACGGTTTGGGCGTAAAGGACTATCCGACAGGCGTAATCGCAGCAGGAGCTCTGCTTACATATCTATATGAGACGCAGAAAAGTGATATGTCTCATATTATTACGCTCACTCCTTATACTACGGGAAAGTACATGCTTATTGACAGCTCCTCGAGAAGAAATCTTGAGCTTGTTGAGACACTGAGAGAAAAGCAGAAGAGAGGCTCTCTTATATGGGTTTTGGATAAGACCAAGACGGCAATGGGTGCGCGGGCGCTGCGCTCAATGCTTGAGCAGCCTCTTATTGACAGGGACCAGATAATTTTGCGCCAGGACGTCATAGCCGAGCTTTCCGAACATCAGATTGACAGGGAGGAGCTCAGGGAATACTTAAATCCCATCTATGATTTGGAGAGGCTTATGACAAAGATAAGCTGCAAGTCTGCAAATCCGCGTGATTTGATTGCATTTCGCAATTCTCTAAGAATGCTTCCGTATATAAAGCAGATTATCGGAACATTTCAATCTGAGCTTTTCAGGAAATATTTTGACAGTTTGGATGATTTGAGTGATATTTACAGCCTGATTGATTCTGCCATTGTAGAGGAGCCGCCGATTACCATGAGAGAAGGCGGAATGATTAAGGAAGGCTTTTCAGCCGAGGCGGATGAGCTGAAAAAAGCAAAGACAGAGGGAAGGGAATGGCTTGCGCAGCTTGAGGAGCGGGAGCGCTCAAATACAGGCATTAAAAATCTCCGCATCAAGTATAACAAGGTGTTCGGCTATTATCTTGAGGTGACAAATTCCTTCAAATCGCTCGTGCCGGACAACTGGATAAGAAAGCAGACGCTCACTAATTCGGAGCGATACACAACTGACGAATTAAAGCATCTTGAGGATATCATTCTCGGCGCTGAGGATAAACTGAACGGTCTTGAGTATGATTTATTCTGCCGCGTCAGAGACAGTATAGCAGCCGAGGTTGTAAGAATACAGGCGACTGCCAAAGCTGTCGCAATGATTGACGTTTTCGCGTCGCTGTCTGTTGTTGCGGTGCAGAATAATTTTGTCAGACCTAAAATTAATGAAAAAGGAATTATAGATATTAAGGGCGGACGTCATCCCGTTGTCGAGAAAATGATGAACAATGACATGTTTATCGCAAATGACACTTATCTTGACAATGCCGCCAACAGGGTTTCGATTATAACCGGACCTAATATGGCGGGAAAGTCTACTTATATGAGACAGACGGCTCTTATTGTGCTGCTTGCGCAGGTGGGCTCGTTTGTTCCGGCAGACAGCGCAAATATATGCATTGTTGACAGGATATTTACGAGAGTGGGCGCGTCTGATGATTTAGCTTCGGGACAGTCAACCTTTATGGTTGAGATGACTGAGGTTGCCAATATTTTAAGAAACGCGACGCCGAAAAGTCTGCTTATTCTCGATGAGATAGGCAGGGGGACAAGCACATTTGACGGATTGAGTATCGCATGGGCGGTTGTTGAGCATATAGCAAATAAAAATATACTCGGCGCCAAGACGCTTTTTGCAACTCACTATCATGAGCTTACAGAGCTTGAGGGAACACTTGACGGCGTGAATAATTACTGCATAGCCGTTAAGGAAAAAGGAGACGATATTGTATTTTTGAGAAAAATTGTAAAGGGTGGCGCGGATAAAAGCTACGGTATTCAGGTTGCCAAGCTTGCCGGAGTTCCCGACAGTGTTATTGCCCGTGCAAAGCAGCTTGTGACAGAGTTAAGCGATGCCGATATTTCTCAGAAGGCAAAGGATATAGCCCAGTATTCAAAGAAGCTTGACAAGCTGAACAGAGAATACAGAAAGGTTGACGAGCTTGAGGTAAAACAGATGTCACTTTTTGACACTTTGAGCGACAACGATATTGTCGAGGAGATAAAAAATATGGATATAGGTCATATAACTCCTATAGATGCGCTGAATACGCTCTATAAACTTCAGGGGAAAATTAAAAACCGCTGGTAGGCGTTGAGAGCAAGGCTTATAAATTACGGAGATACACCGATGTCTGCAAAGTAAAAATGGAGGTGCGACAGATGTCTATTAAGGTGCTTGACCAGGAGACTATTAACAAGATTGCTGCCGGTGAGGTAATAGAAAGACCGTCCTCAGTTGTGAAGGAACTGGTGGAAAACGCTATTGACGCCGGCGCTACGGCAATTACAGTTGAGATAAAGGACGGAGGAATATCACTTGTCAGAGTGACTGACAACGGAAGCGGAATAGCAAAGGATGATATTCCGCTTGCGTTTCTTCGCCATTCTACAAGTAAAATAAAATCAATAGAGGATCTGATGAATGTGTCGTCGCTCGGTTTCAGAGGCGAGGCGCTCTCCAGTATCGCAGCGGTTTCGCAGGTTGAGCTGATAACAAAGACCTCGGAGGATTTCAGCGGCTGCCGCTATATAATAGAAGGCGGAGCGGAGGTTTCGATGGAAGAGATAGGCGCACCCGACGGAACAACCTTTATCGTGCGCAATTTGTTTTACAATACGCCTGTACGGCGTAAATTTTTAAAAACTGCAGCGACTGAGGCCGGATATGTAAGTACTTTGATTGAGCATTTGAGCCTCTCGCATCCGGATATTTCTTTCAGATTTATAAGCAATAACCAAAATAAGCTTCACACATCCGGAAATATGAATTTAAGGGATATTATTTACGGCGTGTACGGGCGTGACATAACGGGAAATCTTATCGAAATTTCAGGAAAAACTCAGGATATAGAGATAAGCGGATTTATAGGCAAACCTGTTATTTGCAGGGGAAACCGCGGCTATGAAAATTATTATATCAACGGAAGATATATTAAGAGCGGAATTATAACCAAGGCTATTGAGGAGGCGTACAAGGGATATATCATGCCTCACAACTATCCTTTTACGGCGATACATTTTAAAATTAACCCGTCTATTCTCGACGTAAATGTTCACCCTACAAAAATGGAGCTGAGATTTTCTAAAAATGAGTTTGTATACAATTTTGTGCTGGACACTGTGAGAAATACATTGCGCTCAGGTGAACTGGC
>CASFUI010000065.1 GCA_949297565.1 uncultured Eubacteriales bacterium | reverse complement strand
ATGAGAGAGTAAATCCTTCTCATACATATGTATACAGAGACAAGCCGTATTACGATTCCCACTGCTTAAATAAAGATATTCCTGCATTACTGTCATTTTGTAAAAATAAGGGAGTTGATACTCCTCTGATGAATGCAGTTAATTTAATTAACCAGAGAAGAAAAAATAATTAAAGCTAAAAAATAAAATATTTTCAGGCTTATGGCACAGTTAATTTGTGCCATAAGCCTATTTTTTTACTGTTTACAGCTTAGCTGCACACTCAATAAAAAAATTTATATAATATACCCGATATTCTTTTATATAAAATATCAGTCAGGAATTGCTCTTTTCGATAAAAGTTTCAAGCTGTTTTGCTGCGGCTCCGCTTGTGATAAGTTCTCGGGCTTTTTGTATAGCCTCCTGCATTGTAATGTTGTCAGAGACAAGATATATGGCCGCACCGGAATTTAAAAGGACAGCGTCCATTTTAGGACCTGGCTTTCCTGACAGTATATCACGCGTAATTGCCGCATTTTCATCGGGATTGCCGCCAACAAGGTCTTCTTTTTTGCAGCGGGTTAAACCAAACTGTTCAGGAGTAATTTCGTATGTCTTAAAAATGTCATTTTTAAATTCACATACTTTTGTAGGTGCGCTCATAGAGATTTCATCTATGGAGTCAGTTCCGTAGACAACCATTGCCCGCTTTACTCCCAGATTATGGAGAACATGAGCAAGCGGCTCAACAAGCTCTTCACTGTACACTCCCAAAAGCTGCATAGTTGCACCGGCTGGATTTGCAAGCGGACCGAGAATATTAAACAGAGTTCTTATTCCCATTTCCTTGCGGACATTTCCCACAAAACGCATCGCGGTGTGATATTTCTGGGCAAAAAGAAAGCAAATATTAATTTCTTTTAGAAGCTGCGCGCTTAAGGCAGGAGCAATGTCGATTTTAACGCCCAGAGCCTCAAGGCAGTCGGCAGTTCCGCACTTGCTGGAAGCTGCGCGGTTACCATGCTTTGCCACAGGAATTCCGGCTGATGATGCCACAATAGCGGACAATGTTGAAATGTTAAATGTATTGGAGCCGTCGCCGCCGGTTCCGACAATTTCGAGAACGTCCATATCGTTCAAAAATCTTTCACAGTGAGAACGCATAACCTTTGCTGCGGCAGTTATCTCGCTGATTGTCTCGCCCTTCATTGCCAGTGCTGTCAAAAAAGACGCCTTCTGTGCATCAGTAGCCTGATTTGTCATAATCTCTTCCATAACCTCCGACATCATTTCTGAGGTTAAATCCCTGCGCTGAACTAATAAACTGATTGCTTCTTTAATCATATTTTACCTCCACTTCTTTTCAGAACAAACTGTAATGCAAGCTTTCAAAAGCAGAAGGTGCATCCTAGCGGAGCATTTTATTATATAGGAATTGCAAATCAATTTTCTATATAATAAAAAAAGTCCCTGACCGATATGACAGAACTGTCATTTATCGGTCAAGGACGGTTATCTGAATACACCGCGGTGCCACCTTGATTTGTAATTGCTTACACACTTAATAAGATACTAACATATCTCTGACAACTAACGTATGTCTTACGTCGCAGAATACTGGGAAATATATGAAATTAACAGCTGCATTTCATAAACTTCTGTTGACTGCGCCCTCCGTGGTCCATTTAGTAAACTGTTACTGCCGGGTTTCCAGCGCCCCCGGCTCTCTGTGAGCACATCTTTTACTTTTATCTCCACTTCAACGGTTTATTTTATTGTATTAAATTAACATTATTATATGCCCGAATTTAAATTTGTCAAGTGATTTAAAAAATTTTGTTACTTTAATTGTAACAGTTCAGCCCGCGCCATTCGCAAAGCCGCGCCAGAAGCGCTTTTCCGCTGTTTCGCAGCTAACTTTTAAAAACAGCACGGAATATCTGTGCCAGATTTTCAGCACTAAATATTTCATCAAAAATAAATTCTTCGTATAATGAATTTATATTATCTTCTGAGTATTCGACCTCTCTTGAAAAGATATGTATAATATTCAATCTGTCGCTGGGCGTATACTGAAAATTGCTGTCGATGAAATATGCCATTTCCATATCGCGTAAAATCAGCATATTGGCTGCCGCAAGCTGTATTTTCCCGAATAAATCATGGTCGTATGACGCTTTCATCATGTATCTGAAAATATAATATTTAAGCAGATTTTGATATTCACTCAAATCATCTTTATAATTGTTTGACGTGTACTCTGAAAATTTATTTATTAAATCAGAGTAAAAGACTGAGTGTGTGTTGTTTCTGTGTGAATTTTCATCTGTAAGGCATTCTTCGGGGTGAAATTTATCCATTACCTGTTTTGAAATTTCCTCCCACTCGTCTCCAAGAGTTTCCATCTCAAGATAAGCATACCATATTCTTGTCATACCGCTCTCGGTGTCAAATTCTCTGTTTTCGAGTGTATTCT
>CASFUI010000064.1 GCA_949297565.1 uncultured Eubacteriales bacterium | reverse complement strand
TGACTCTTGTCCCTGAGAAAGAAATGCTGTTTATTGTTGCAAAAAAAGAAGAAAAAAATAATATCATGCGCGCAATAATGGATAAGGCCGGGCTTGAGAGCAAGGCAAGGAGCATTGTGTTCTCGCTCCCTGTAACTGACACTGCGGGTATGAGAATTATGGAAGAGATAGAGGGCGAAATTACAGAATAATATCGCGATTCAAATGAGGGCGCAATATTATTTTCAATGCGATGCAGCAAAAAAATAAAGCTTTAAAACGTCTCATTTCGGCGGTCGTGTTTTCGGAGTAGTGAAATGAGGCGTTTTTCTAATTTATGAAATATACCTGACATACGACAGATGCTTGACAAAGAAAAATATATGTTATATAATACTATGCGTGTTGCGATGCTGTATATATTGAATGTTTTATGCATACATATATTATATGCATTTCGGCGTGTATAATTATATTTTTGTGCGGAAGTGTCGGAATGGCAGACGAGCAAGATTCAGGTTCTTGTGTGGGTCACCACGTGTGGGTTCAAGTCCCATCTTCCGCATTTTTTATTTTTGTTTTGTAAGCCTTGAATCCGGTAGGTTCAGGGCTTTTTTTGTCGCCGTGCGGCGCACCGGGACTTTAAAAGGGGCGCAAGAAAAAAGCAAGCCGTGCTTGCAAAGCGCGCAACTATGAAGTATTATTATACTATACATACTTAAATTCTTTATATAAGCTGAAGGAGAGGTATTATGTTTGGGCAGTTATTTGGGAAGTATCTTGTAAAAGAAAATGCTCTGGATAAGGAGACATTGAAAAAAATATTGGGGGTACAGTCTCAGATACGTGTAAAGCTGGGCGTTATAGCAGTTGCGGAAAAGCTTATTACGCAGGAACAGGCAGATGAAATTAACAAAATCCAACAGCAGGAGGATAAGCGGTTTGGAGATATTGCTGTTGAAAAAGGGTATCTTTCCGAGAAACAGATTGCGGAGCTGCTCGATAAGCAGGGAAATCCGTATATGCAGTTTTTACAGGTGCTCGTTGAAAACAGCAGTATTAAAATTTCCAAGATCGACGGTTATCTCGAAAGCTTTCAAAGAGAACTTGGTCTTAACAGCGAGCAGATGGATGCGCTTAAAAAAGACAATATTGACGGCTTTGTGTCTGCGTTTACGAAGGGGGCGGAGCCTTATGTGACTGGTATAGTAAGTCTTGTCCTTAGAAATATAACACGTTTCGTGAGTACCGATTTTTATTTTGAGGCGGTTAAGGGTATTGAACAGCTTGAGTACAGATGTCTGGCTGCTCAGAAAAGCAAGGGCGAGCACGATTTCTGTATAGGATTTGCCATGAAAGAAATAAACAATACGTTTGTCAGGGTTGCGGAGGGCTATACAGGGGAACATTTCAGTTCTACGGGAATTGAGGTCTATGACGCGGTAGGTGAGTTTGTAAACTGTATAAGCGGACTGTTCGCTACGGCAATGGCTAAGGAGGGAATACAGCTGGAAATACTTCCTCAGGTTGCATATGAAAATCAGGTTGCAAAGGGAAAAGCATATGTTTTCCCTATATACATAGATGATGAGGAGATTGATTTATATATTGCGGTTGACAGTGATGTAGAGCTCGGAAACATGCCTATAATACGTAAGATGCGTATGAATTCTGCGGTTTTTGACGACGGCAGTTCAAAGGGAACGGTGGTGATTGTTGATGATTCCGGTATGTCCAGAAAGATGCTTAGAACTATTCTGGAGGATGCTGGTTTTGCTGTGGTAGGAGAGGCTTCTGACGGTATGGAGGGAGTGCTTGCTTACAAGCAGTTGAGTCCGGATGTAATTACATTGGATATTACTATGCCTAATATGGATGGAACAGAGGCGTTGAGGCAGATTAAAGATTATGACGAGGATGCGAAGGCGGTTATGATAACTGCAGCAGGGCAGCAGAATAAGGTTATTGAGGCGCTGAAGATAGGAGCCGAAAAATTTATCACCAAGCCGTTTGATAAAGATGAGGTTGTCAAGGCGGTTGAGGAGCTTGTGGAGAAATAAAATTATTTTTATAATTTAAGAGGTTGCGCATATTTATAAAATCAAAAAACATCACAAGTGTTTGAAATTATTCCGTGTCAATCGGAAAATCGGGGGTTAAAAGATATATACAATACACTAAGGAAAGGAATGGCCACAGTTGTTTAGAACATTATGTGGTTTAAAGGGCTATTAATTTATGGAAAAAAGAGAAAAAGTTTCGGCTATTCATTCGATTTCAACAAAAGTTATATTGCTAACGATTGCAGTAGCGCTGCTTGCAGGAATAGGAAATCTGATAGGCGCGGCAATTAAAT
>CASFUI010000063.1 GCA_949297565.1 uncultured Eubacteriales bacterium | reverse complement strand
TGCTCTCTCAACAGCCTTGATAATATATGAGACAGCCTCCTCGTCACTTGACAAATCCGGCGCAAAGCCGCCCTCATCACCGACTGATGTCGCCAGACCGTTTTCCTTCAGCAGAGCTTTAAGGTTATGAAAGACCTCGGCGCACATACGGAGAGCTTCTCTGAAACAGCACGCGCCGACAGGCATAATCATAAATTCCTGAACATCAAGAGTATTTGCGGCATGAGCCCCTCCGTTTAAAATATTCATCATCGGAACAGGCATAGTATTGCCGGCAATTCCTCCTAAGAATCTATACAGCGGTATACAAAGCGATGCAGCCGCCGCGCGCGCAGCCGCAATAGACACCGCAAGAATAGCATTGGCTCCAAGCTTTGATTTGTCCGCAGTTCCGTCAGCGGCAATCATAGCTGCGTCAACCGCATAAATGTCAAGCGCGGACATACCGTGCAGCGTATCATTGATAACAGTGTTTACATTTTTGACCGCCTCGGTTACGCCCTTTCCAAGATACCTCTTATTATCGTTGTCACGAAGCTCCAGAGCCTCATAGATACCAGTTGAAGCTCCGCTGGGAGCCATTCCTCGTCCGACGCTGCCGTCCGCCAGTATTACATTTGCCTCGACAGTAGGATTTCCTCTCGAATCAAGAATTTCCCTTGCTGTCACCTTTTCAATAACAGTTTTCTTACTGCAATACATACAACTAATCCTTCCTTTCAGCTTCATATTTTTAATTGTAGTATTGCCTCATAATATTTCTTCCATACTTAGTCTTTCACTTCACTCGAAAACGCGGCATGGTCAATCCAGCTCTGCTTTTCCGGTGTAGAGCTCATAATATCTGCCCCTCTGCTCAAGAAGCTGCTGATGCGTGCCGCGCTCTATAATCTCACCGTGCTCGAGCACCATAATCGCATTGGCATTGCGTATCGTCGAGAGACGGTGAGCAATGACAAACGTAGTTCTGTCGGACATCAGTCTGTCCATGCCGTCCTGTATCTGTCTTTCCGTGATAGTGTCAACAGAGCTTGTAGCCTCATCCATAATAAGGATAGGCGCACGGGAAAGCGCAGCGCGAGCAATATTTAAAAGCTGCCTCTGACCCTGGCTTAAGTTTGCTCCGTCGCCCTCAAGCACCGTATTGTAGCCGTCAGACAAATGTCTGATAAAATAATCTGCGTTGGCCGTCTTTGCAGCGGCTATAACCTCCTCATCGGTGGCGTCAAGCCGGCCGTATCGTATATTTTCCATTACTGTCCCCGTGAAAAGATGTGTGTCCTGAAGTACGAGAGCAATATTTCTTCGGAGACTTTCCATATTAATAGTACGTATATCCCTGCCGTCCAGCCTGATAGTTCCCTCCCAGATTTCATAAAATCTTGTAAGAAGGTTTGTAACCGTGGTTTTTCCGGCTCCTGTAGAGCCGACAAACGCTATCTTTTGCCCCTTCTTTGCGTACAGGCTTATATCCCGAAGAACAGGAGTGTCGCGTCTGTATCCGAAAGTCACATGCTCCATTACAATCTCTCCCCTGACGTCTGATAACTCCTCACCGGAAATATCCTCAACCTCCATATCGCATATATCAAACACGCGCTCCGCGCCGGCAAGCGCCGAAAATATCGTATTCATCTGCATGGTAATCTCATTTATCGGCCTTGAAAACTGTCTCGCGTAGGTGACAAAAATAGTCAGACCTCCCACATCAAAGCCTCTGAGCACACACAGTATGCCGCCAATCATAGCAGTCAGCGCATAATTCACCTGTCCCAGATTGCCCACAACAGGTCCCATAATGCCTCCGAAAAATTGCGCTTTAATCTGCTTATCCTTCAGATCATAATTATATTTTCTGAACGACTCCACAGCCTGCTGCTCATGACAGAACACCTTCACCACTCGCTGTCCGCTTATAGTCTCTTCAATACAGCCGTTAAGAGCTCCAAGAGACTGCTGCTGAGCAGTGTAATATTTTCTGCTCCTTGAGACAAGAAACCGCCCCGAATAAATAATAACAGGAGACATCACAAACGTAATGATTGACAGCCATATATTTGTGTAAATCATCATTCCCAGCGTCCCGACAAGTGTCATCACACCTGACAAAAGCTGCACCGCCGTACTGTTCAGCATCTCTCCTACCACATCCACATCGTTGGTATACCTGCTCATCAAATCGCCCTTGCTGTTTTTGTCAAAAAACGATACCGGAAGTTTCTGCATATGCACAAATAAATCTCTTCTGAGCTCAAAAAGCGCCTTTTGAGATACATAAAGCATCAGCTTTGCCTGAAAATAAGTCGCCAGAACACCAAACAGATAAACCGCAAGCATGGCAATCAGCGCAAGCGCAAGCCCCTTTGCGCCACCGTTCTCATTAAAGCCTATAATATGATTATTTATGACGGGGCGCAGCATATATGACGCAGCCAGATTGCTGACCGTACTTACGACAACACACAAAAGCGCTCCTGCCAACGCAGCTTTAGCGTCGCTCATGTAAGAAAAAAGACGCAGCACAGTATTTTTTAAATTTTGTGGCTTTTCTTTACCGCTGCCCATATTTCTCTGGATGCCCTTCATGGCGCCGGTAACTCCTCCCATCGGCGGCATATCAGCTCACCTCCCTGCTTATCTGAACATCATAAATTTCTTTGTACAGAGGACAGCTTAAAAGCAGCTCCTCATGACTTCCAAAGCCGCAAATCTGTCCGTTGTCCATAACGAGAATCTCATCAGCCTCCATTACAGAGCTTATTCTCTGGGCAATAATAATCTTTGTCATACCGGAGTATTTAGTGTAAAGCGTCTCTCTTATATAACGCTCCGTCGCGGTGTCAACCGCGCTTGTCGAATCGTCAAGAATTAGAATTTTAGGATTTTTAAGGAGTGCTCTGGCTATACAAAGTCTCTGCTTCTGTCCGCCTGAGACGTTTGCTCCTCCCTGACCGAGCTGTGTATTATATCCCTCCTTAAAGCTGCTGACAAATTTATCTGCCTGAGCTGCACACGCAGCCTCACGGACAGTTTCATCATCCGCATTCTCATCGCCCCAGCGCAGATTTTCATAAATGTCTCCCGAAAACAGAGTATTTTTCTGAAGTACCATTCCTATACCGTTTCTTAAATTTTCAAGAGAATAATCTCTCACATTCACACCATCAACCAAAACCTCGCCTCTGTCGGCATCATACAGTCTCGGTATAAGAGATACAAGCGTAGTCTTGCCGCTTCCGGTAGGCCCGATAATTCCGAGCGTCTGTCCCGGTTTGACCTTAAAGTTTATATCCGACAGCACAAGCTGGTCAGTTCCCTTATAATACTGGAAATATACATTTTTAAACTCTATGCTTCCCTCACACACCTTTCGCTGTTTATCCCGCGCTGTCTCATCTGTCAGATCAATCTCCTCATCAAGCACCTCTCTCACGCGACGAAACGACGCCACCGCCCTCGCCCAGTTTAAAAATACAATAGACAGCATTGTCAGACTTCCCATAATCTGCACAATATAATTAGTAAACGCCGTCAGGTCGCCTACCTGCATTTTCCCGCCTATAATCATATTTCCGCCAAACCACACTACTGCGACTGTTGTCAGATTAAGCGCAAGCGTCATAATCGGCTGATATTTAATCATGATATTCATTGCCCTGATATTTTTATCCATTAAATCATAATTGTGCTCTTCAAACCGCTTCTCCTCATAATCCTTTCTCACAAACGATTTAATAAGACGTATATTTACAAGCCCCTCCTGAACACAGGAATTGAGCTTGTCGAGGCTTACCTGAAGAGCTTTAAATCTCGGAAACGCCATTTTCATAATCACAGCGATTGAAACCACAAGCACGGGAACCGCAACTATAAACACAAGCGCAAGCTTCGGGCTTATTACAAACGCCATTATAACCGCTCCGATAAGTATTCCGGGAGAGCGCATGCATGAACGCAGGGTCTGCATAATCATATTCTGAATCTGCGTTATATCGTTTGTGAGCCTCGTAATCAGAGAGCCTGTTGAAAACTTATCTATATTGTTAAAAGAAAATTCCTGAATTTTCTCGAACAAATCCATCCTCAAATCAGCTCCGAAACTCATAGCGGCATTTGCGGCAAACCACGCTCCGAGCACACCTCCGACTGCCATGAGAACTGCCGTTGCAGCCATAAGAGCGCCAACCCGTATGATATAGCCGACATCATGTGTCGCAACACCGTTATTTATAATTTTTGAGAGCAGCCACGGCAGAACAATCTCACCTACCACCTCTACCATCATAAACACCGGTCCAAGAATATAGTAATAAAAATAGGGCTTTATATATTTTACAAAAAGCTTCATAATCTGACCTATACCACTCCTTCCTGCACTTTTTGACCACTTTACCATACTCATAAAAATCCACTTATTTAAGAATATCTTATAATATTTATAAAAGTCAATCAGATAAAATTTATAATTTTTATTATTCCTTTACAGCACAGTCATTGTTTGGACATATTTTCCAGTTATAATACAAACATCAAAAGGAGCTGATTTAGTTTTGATTTAGCAGCGTATAATGCACGGCATACAGATTGGGGTTAAAACAGTTCCGCCTAAAAATAACGCCGCAGGACAGATCCCTGCAGCGCTGACATAAATTCTTCATAAATGTGCACAGTGCACACAAAATCTCTTTATACTTTTTCCGGGCAGAAATGCCCACAGCATCATACGCAGGTATGGTGCTGTACCTTTTTTCCTTATGAGCGGGCGGCGATGCCGCCCCCCTTTTTCTTTCCAAAATTCCATTTGCAGTAACGCAGCATTTGTGATACTATACCAACGAGCGTTATTCTTAAGGAAAATGCATCAGATAAAACAATCTTTTTTCCCAATTCATAAAATGATACTTTAGGACCGACCACACAGGCGGTCACGAAATGTATATCATTTTATTTTCTGGTGTTCAAACTTTCGCAGTTTACGTTCATTTTTATCCCAATTTATAACTTAAAATTTAATTGTAAAAAACGGAGGAAATGAAAATGCAATTCAAATCTCAAAGAAACACAAAATTTATGGTTGAGCTGGCTCTTATGGTAGCTATTATTATCGTAATGTCTCTGACGCCGCTCGGCTACATCCGAACTCCCGGGCTTTCCATTACGCTTCTGACTATACCTGTCGCAGTGGGCGCTGTGCTTTTAGGTCCATTAGGCGGAGCAATATGCGGAGCCGCATTCGGTCTTACGAGCTTTTACCAGTGCTTTGGTCTCACAGCATTCGGAACTGTACTCCTCAGCATAAATCCAATAGGAACATTTATTACAACAGTAGTAATGAGAATTCTTGTGGGCTGGCTTACAGGACTTATTTTTAAAGCTGTACACAGCTCAGCCCGGCTTTCCAAGCTGTCTTATTATATAGCATGCCTTTGCTGTCCGCTGTTGAATACACTTCTTTTTATGGGCTCGCTTGTGATTTTCTTTTATAATACTGAATACATTCAGGGCTTTGCCTCTGCACTCGGCGCAGCAAACCCTCTCACATTTGTACTGGCATTTGTCGGCATTCAGGGCGCTGTTGAAGCGGTAATCTGTTTTCTCATAGCAAGCATACTGACGAGAACTCTGTATAAGTCATTAAAAGTGGGAGGTTTGCATGCAAAAGCTGATTAGAGAAATAAAATTAGAGGAAGCTACTGACGGCTCCCTCGGATTTAAAATAGGACACTCACAGAATGATACAGCCAAGACAGGCGTTACTGTAATATACTTTCCATCCGGCGCTAAGGTCGGCTGCGACATAAGCGGCGGCGGTCCCGCTTCACGCGAGACCCCTCTGACGCTTCCTGAGACTGCAGACAATCCTGTCAACGCCATTGTGCTATCAGGAGGCTCCGCCTATGGTCT
>CASFUI010000062.1 GCA_949297565.1 uncultured Eubacteriales bacterium | reverse complement strand
TGAAAGTCTCTTTGCGTAGATAGACTCGATTTCTTCATCTGTGTATGGCTTGTACATAACATACTCGAGAGCGTGGTCAGACACAGAGCAGCCCATAGAGGCAAAGAACTCCATTCTCTTTTTCAGCGCTTCCATTAAAGTTGCAAAAGACTTAACTTCAATGCCGCTTACTTCTGACAGTGTCTTGATATAGTCGAGATACTCAGGCTTCTCGAGATTCATAGCCTTGTCAGGTCTCCATGCAGGAAGCACCTGAACATCAAATGTATCGTCTTCTGCAAGAATTTTGTGCCACTCAAGTGAATCAACAGGGTCGTCTGTTGTGCAGATTAATGTAACATTAGACTGTTTGATTAAGTTTCTGACAGACATAGAATCTTCCTGAAGTTTAGCGTTGCAGAGATTCCATACCTCTTCGGCAGTCTCACCGTTTAAAATGCCTGTGTAGCCGAAATATCTCTGTAATTCGAGGTGACTCCAGTGGTAGAGAGGGTTGCCGATTGCCATTTCAAGCGTCTCAGCCCACTTCTGGAACTTTTCTCTGTCGGAAGCATCACCTGTAATGTACTTTTCATCTACGCCGTTAGTTCTCATCTGACGCCATTTGTAATGGTCTCCGCCGAGCCATACCTGCGTGATGTTCTCGAACTTTCTGTCCTCTGCAATTTCCTTAGGATTAATGTGGCAGTGGTAGTCGAGAATAGGCATCTTGTCAGCATAATCGTGGAATAAATGCTGCGCTGTAGGTGTTGAGAGTAAAAAGTCTTTGTCCATAAATTGTTTCATGGTCTTTCCTCCTAAAATTAAAATTTTGTTGTTTTGCGTTTTATTAAATCAGCAGTGACAGTGTTCAGCTTAGGAACGCTGTTACCGCTTAAAACCTGCATCAGAAGGCTTACGGCAGTAGTGGAGAGCTGTTCAACCTTACTATCAATAGATGATAACTCGGGTTCGGTACAATTTGCAAGTACCGAATTGTTATATCCTATAATTTGTAACTCATCAGGCACTTTTACAGAGTGCTCGTAAGCAAATTTTACGGCTCCGACGGCGAGAGAGTCATCCGAGGTGAGCACAGCGTCAAAATAAAATGCTTCATTATAAAGCCCTGTAAGATAATCCTTTGCCTTGGAAATGTTTTTTGTGCACAAATGAAGCTGCTTTTTGTCAGGAGTCATTCCTGCGTCGCTTAGTGCGTCTTTAAAGCCCTGAAGCTTGTTCATTCCGCTGGTGGAGGTGCTGGTGTAAAGATATACAGGTTTTTTAATTCCGCTTTCTATAAGCTTTGCTGTAGAAGAGTACACCGCATTCCTGTCATCGCACATTACGCAGTATATATTTTTGCCTTCAAGATAGCCGTTTACAAGTATAATAGGCATCTCGGAGGCTGCCTCAATTATATAAGTATTATCAATAGCCGGGTCGCTGCTCACAAACTGAGAGCCAACAAGAATAATTCCGTCAACACGCTTGCTTAAAAGAAGTGACAGATATTTGCGCTTGTTGTCATAATCATTTCCTGTGCAGCACAGGAGCGCATCGTAGCCAAAGCTTCTCAGAGTCTGTTCAACATAATAGACTGCGTTGGCAAGGTATGTGTCCGAAGAATCAGTGCACATTATGCCGATAGTTTTCATGGTGTTTAAGCCGAGTCCGCGCGCAAAAATATTAGGAGTGTAATCAAGCTCTTTCATTGCTGACAGCACCTTGCTGCGCGTCTTGTCGCTGACGTTTGAGTTGCCGTTTAAAACTCTTGAAACGGTAGCTATTGAAACGCCGGCTTTTTTGGATACATCATAAATATTCATACGGCTGTGTTAATCCTCCAAGTACAAAAATACGTAAATGTAAGCACTTACATATTGATAAATTTATTATACAATGGTATTATAATAAAAACAAGTGCAATGTGAAATTTTAATTTTTTATATAAAATATTGTTATTTTTATGTAAAAAATATTGACTTCTTGAAGCGATAAGGTTATTTTAAAGACTGTAAGCGCTTACATACTGCACTTATTGAATACCATTTACTGGTGAAAAAAGGGTACGTTCCCTAAATAAAAAAGGAGATTAATGATGCAAAGATTAAACAAGAGTATTACACATGCAGTTGACAGACCTGTTAAGGTTATGCAGTTTGGTGAGGGTAATTTCCTTAGAGCATTCGTTGATTATATCTTCGATGTCACTAATGAAAAGACCGATTTTAATGGCGGCATTGTAATTGTTAAGCCTATCGAGTTCGGTACACTTGATAGATTTCATGATCAGGAATGCCAGTATACACTTCAGTTAAGAGGTTTCGAGAACGGACAGCCTAAGGAGATAACACGTCAGATAACTTCGGTGGTTGATGCTGTTGCCGCAATCGAGGACTATGATAAGTTTATGGAGTATGGTACATCTGAGACTCTTCGTTTTATTGTTTCCAACACAACAGAGGCCGGTATTGTATTTGATGCGACAGATGATTTCAATGCATGTCCTCCTAAGACATATCCGGGAAAACTTACAAAGCTCCTTTATGAGAGATACAAAAAGTTCAACGGCGCTGCTGACAAGGGACTTATTATTCTTCCTTGCGAGCTTATCGCTGACAATGGTATTGAATTAAAGAAGTGCATTATGCAGTTTATAGACCTTTGGAAGCTTGAGGACGGTTTCAAGGATTGGGTCAACGCCAACTGCTCGTTCTGCCCTACACTTGTTGACAGAATTGTACCTGGTTATCCTAAGGAAGACGCAGCGGCACTCTGTGAGGAGTGGGGCTATGAAGATCAGCTTATCGACAGGGCTGAGACATTTGGTCTTTGGGTTATTGAGAGTGATTCAAATCTTTCTCTTGAACAGCTTGAGAAGGAGCTTCCGTTCAAGGAGGCAGGTCTTAATGTTGTGTTTACAAAGGACCATCATCCATATAAGGAGAGAAAGGTTAGAATTCTTAACGGCTCTCATACATCGTTTGTATTGGCATCTTTCCTTGCAGGCAATAATATTGTTAAAGAGTCTATGGATGATCCTACAATCAGAAAGTATATGGAAGAGACGCTTTATGATGAAGTAATCCCGACTCTTTCTCTGCCGAAAGAGGATTGCGAGGAGTTTACAAAGGCTGTCATCGACAGATTTTTAAATCCGTTTGTAAAGCATCAGCTTCTTGATATTTCGCTTAACTCTGTATCTAAGTGGGAAGCAAGATGTCTGCCTTCATTCCTCGGATATGTTAAGAAGTTTAACAAGCTGCCTAAGTACCTTACATTTTCTATCGCAGCGCTCATGAGCTTCTACACATCACAGACAGAGGTTGAGTTCAACGGTGGTATTTGTCTCCAGGGCGACAGAAACGGTGAAAAGTATTACATCCGTGACGACAAGGCAGTTCTTGATTTCTTTAAGGAGAATTCCGCAAAGTCACCTGCTGAGTTTACACATGCTTACCTGAGCAATACAAGTTTCTTCGGCGGCGAGGACCTCTCAAAGGTAGAAGGCCTTGAGGAGAAGGTGACGGCTTATATTGCTGACATCAGAGAAAGAGGCATGAGAGCTGTTGTCACAGACCTTGTAAATAATAAGTAATTAAATTACATTAAACTGACTTTTAAGTCGAATACCCCGCCGTGTGCAGCTGCTGCGGGGTATTATTTTTAATATTTGTTTTATTTTTGTGCATTTAGTTTAATCGGGAGGGAAACCTTTCAATTATAAATAAAATTTTTGTGATCAGAAAATGCTTCGCACAGCTGTTTCTGATACTATAAAAGGAGGCATGGTATGCAGGATTTTATCAAAATTAACAAAGATGACAATGTTGCGGTTGCGCTCAAGCCTATAAGCAAAGGCACGACAGTGAATGTTGCGGGAACAGATGTGACAATGACTGAGGATATTCCGCAGGGGCACAAATTTGCTATTAAGCCTGTTAAAAAGGGCGATGCAGTTATTAAATATGGTTTCAGAATCGGCTATGCTCAGGCTGATGTGGAAGTCGGCGGCTGGATTCACACACATAACTTAAAGACTGCTCTCGGAGAGCTTCTGGAGTATACCTACAATCCGGAGGGACATAAAGATGTTGAGCCTACTGAGGAGGCTTTCTTTGAAGGCTATATGCGCGAAAACGGCAAGGTTGGCGTAAGAAACGAGGTTTGGATTATTCCTACGGTTGGATGCGTCAATTCTATCGCAAGGGCTATCGAGGCAACCGCAAGGCTTGAAAAACCGGAGGGCGTTGACGAGGTCGTGGCTTTTACGCATCCGTACGGATGTTCACAGACAACAGAGGATCAGGAGAATACAAGAATTGTCCTTGCTGATTTGATTAATCATCCTAATGCCGGAGCAGTGCTTGTACTCGGACTTGGCTGCGAGAACAGCCGTATTGAGGTGCTTAAGGATTATATCGGTGAGGTTAATCCTGACAGAGTTAAGTTTTTGCAGGTTCAGGACGTTGAGAATGAGCAGGAGGAAGCCGCAAAGCTTATGAAAGAGCTTATGGCTTATGCTGCAGGCTTTAAGCGTGAAAAGGTCAGCGCAAAGGAGCTTATTATCGGTATGAAGTGCGGCGGCTCAGACGGACTTTCAGGTATAACTGCCAACCCGACAGTAGGGCTTTTCTCAGATATGCTCGTGTCAAAGGGAGGAACAACTATTCTCACTGAAGTTCCTGAGATGTTCGGCGCCGAGACTATTCTTA
>CASFUI010000061.1 GCA_949297565.1 uncultured Eubacteriales bacterium | reverse complement strand
CTCGATCGGCTTTGAGGCTCTCAATCTTGCGTTTTCTCCGGTGAAGGGACCGGAGGGAAATATAGAATATCTTCTTCATCTTCAAAAGCACTCTGAGGGTATTTATGAAGATATTCCGTTTGACGCAAAATCAGTAGTCGAGCAGGCGCATGATACACTTGATAAATAAAGCACAGATTTTAAATATACTTTAATCACAAATAAGTTTTTGATTTAAAATGCTTTGACGAGGCAGAAAAATGAAAAAATTTTATGTAATTTCAAATAAAATAAAAGATCCAAAGCATATGCTTGCAGATAAGATATGCAGCTATATTGTTGGTGCAGGCGGTGAATGTGTCTGTCATAGCTGGGACGACGAAGGGCAGGGGGATGATTTGCGTTATACGGATGTGAGCGTAATTCCTGATGATACAGAGTGTGTAATTGTACTCGGCGGAGACGGAACGCTGCTTCAGGCGGCGCGTGAACTCAATGAGAAAAACATTCCTATTCTTGGAGTGAACACAGGAACGCTCGGATTTTTAACGGATGCTGATATGGATTCCTTTGAAACTGCGGTTGACAATATATTAAACGGCAATTACGAGATTGACCGAAGGATGATGCTTAAAGGGCAAATATACAGAGAGAACAGACTTATCTATGAAAATACGGCGTTGAATGATATTGTTATTAACCGTTACGGTAATCTGAGAATAATTGATTTTGACGTGTCTGTAAATAATAAGTATCTGAGTTCATATTCTGCGGACGGAGTGATAGTTTCAACAGCCACAGGATCGACGGCATACAGTCTGTCAGCAGGTGGACCTATTATACAGCCAAACGCGGAGTTAATAATGGTTACGCCAATCTGTCCGCACACACTCAACAAAAGAAGCATAGTGTTCGGGGCGGGAGATGTCGTGACAATAACAATGGGTGATAACAAAAAAATCTCGGAAGAGAGAATTGTCACATTTGACGGGGAGCAGTTTTATAATGTAGTCAAGGGCGACAGAATTGTTGTTACTCGTTCTGAAAAAGTTTCAGCGTTTATCAAAACGAATAAAGACAGTTTTTTGCAGCGCATACGGGAAAAGCTGATGTAAAATACCTCACGGGAACGGAGATTAATTAACATGAAATCAGACAGACACAGTAAAATTTTGGAGCTTATAAAAAACAATGACATAGGAACGCAGGAAGAGCTTGCCAAAGCGCTTGTAAACGCAGGTTTTAACGTGACACAGGCGACGGTTTCAAGAGATATAAGAAAGCTTAATCTGACCAAAACTACAGTTGACGGTCGTCAGAAATATGTTGTTTTTAACAGCGGAAACGGCAATGATTTGAATGATAAATTTATCAGGGTGCTCAAGGATGGATTTGCGGATATGGATATGGCACAGAATATCCTTGTGATTAAAACTGTTTCCGGTATGGCTATGGCTGTATGCGCGGCTCTTGACGCTATGCAGTTTGATGAAATTGTAGGCTCTATAGCAGGAGATGATACAATTATGTGTGCGGTGCGTTCTGTTGAGGATACAAAAAAATTAATGGAAAAATTAAAAAAAATATTGAATTGATAATATTGAAATTATATAATAAATATATAGATGTTTCAAGAATTTTTGTCTTAAATTTGGAGAAAATATATGCTGACTAATCTACATGTGAAAAATATGGCGTTAATTGAAGAGGCAGATATTAATTTTGATGAAGGTCTTAATATAATGACAGGTGAGACCGGGGCGGGAAAGTCTATTATTCTGGGCTCGGTGAACATTGCGCTTGGCGGTAAGTTTTCCGCTGAAATCATACGAAACGGTGCCGATTATGCGCTTGCCGAACTGGTTTTTCATATAGATGACAAGAGTAAGCTTGAACAATTAAAGGCGTTTGAGATAGATGACATAGAGGACGGTGATATAATTATATCAAGAAGGCTGATGCGAGGGCGTTCACAGATTAAGGTAAACGGAATGAATTGCACAGCGTCACAGGTCAGAAGTATAGCAGCTCTTTTAATAGATATTCACGGTCAGCATGACAGTCAGCTTCTTCTTAAAGAGAGCAGTCACCTTGATATGATTGATTTGTACGGGGCTGAAAATGTGCGCACGGCAGCAGATAATTACAAAGCTCTGTATAAGGAGTATCGCGATGAGCTTTCTTTGCTTGAGCAGATGGATGTAAATGATGAAGACAGGCAGAGGGAGATTTCTTTTATTGAATTTGAACTGCATGAGATTACTGCTGCGGCGCTGACTGAAGGAGAAGATGAGGAGCTCGAAACTCGTTTCAGACGTATGACTAATTCGCAGAGGATTATGGAAAATCTGTCTTTGTCATGCCAGCTTATGTCTGACGGTGCCGACAATGTTCAGGATATGCTCGGAGCTGCAGTAAAGTCG
>CASFUI010000060.1 GCA_949297565.1 uncultured Eubacteriales bacterium | reverse complement strand
CGCAATAAGATTATACTTTTTGCGACACATGTTGTGAGTGATATTGAGTGTATAGCGGATTATGTGCTTCTCCTTAAAAAGGGCGAGATTATCGCAATGGGAACGCCTGTTGAGCTTATTGAGAAAATGCACGGAAAGGTTGCAGAGATTACCTGTACGCTTGACGAGGTAGGAGAGCTTCAGGAAAAGTATCATATAGGCAATATTCGTCAGAGAAAGAATGGAATTGCGCTCCGCCTTGTGGGTGATGAGCTCCCGGAGGAAGCCGTTCCGGTTGATGAAAATATAGACTTAGAGGATGTATACTTGTATTATTTTGAGTAAGGAGAGCTTTGGTTAATGAGATTTGCTCACATTTCAGACCTGCATATCGGCAAGAGAGTGAATGATTTTTCAATGCTTGAAGACCAGAGATATATTTTAGATGAGATAATTAAAATCATTACACAGCAGAAGGCTGACGCAGTGCTGGTGGCAGGGGACATATACGACAAAACCCAGCCTTCAGCAGAAGCGGTGGCGCTGTGTGATGATTTTTTTTACGCGCTGGCAGAGCTTGATAAACATATTTTTATAATCAGCGGAAATCATGACTGTCCGGAGCGGATTGCCTACGGCGCCAGAATTATGGAGAACTGTAAGTTTCATATAGCGTCTGTTTATAACGGAAATATCAAAAAGGTTTCGCTGAGTGACGAAGAGGGACAGGTAAATGTGTATCTGCTTCCGTTCATAAAGCCCGCCGTTATAAGGCCGTATTTTGAAAATGAAAGGATAGCAAGCTACAGTGACGCGCTCCGCGCAGTTATTGAAAAGGCGGGGCTTTGCCGCGATGAGCGCAATGTTCTTGTGGCGCATCAGTTTGTCACGGGAGCGTCAAGGTGCGACTCAGAGGACATTACAGTTGGAACTCTGGACAATGTTGACGTAAATATTTTCGATGGATTTGACTATGTTGCGCTTGGACATATACACGGACCACAGCAGGCGGGGAGACCTGAGGTCCGTTACTGCGGCTCGCCTCTTAAATATTCGTTTTCGGAAATTAAACAGCAAAAGTCTGTTACGATTGCAGACGTGAAAAAATCCGGTGTAGAGATTAAGACAGTCCCGCTTGAGCCCATGCGGCAGATGCGCAGTTTAAAGGGAGCGTTTGATGAGCTGGCTCAGGTGCAGCAGCATTTATTTAATAATGATGATTATATGTATATAACTCTGACTGATGAGCAGGACATACCTGATGCGATAGGACGCCTGCGCACCTTTTATCCCAATATAATGAAGCTTGACTACGATAATGTGAGAACAAGAGGAGAGAGAGCTGAATTTGACAGGCAGGCTTCACAAAGCAGGGAAAGGCAGCCGCTGGAAATGTTTGAAGA
The DNA here is from genome assembly GCA_949297565.1 of uncultured Eubacteriales bacterium. GTDB lineage: Bacteria > Bacillota > Clostridia > Lachnospirales > Lachnospiraceae > Lachnospira. The sequence goes on along the minus strand of CASFUI010000060.1, from coordinate 3,596 downwards.
GCTGTATGAGCTTCAGAACAATCAGCCTATGGACGAGCAGCAGAGAGCTTACATTAAGAAAATTATTGAGGAGATTTGGACATGAGACCGCTGTATTTAGAAATGTCTGCTTTCGGGCCATATGCGGACGTTATGAAACTTAATATGGAAGCGCTCGGAGAGAAAGGTCTTTATCTTATAACGGGGGATACGGGGGCCGGAAAGACTACGGTTTTTGACGGTATTTCATACGCGCTTTACGGTGAGGCGAGCGGAACAAACAGGACCGCGGAGATGTTGAGATGTCGCTATGCAAGTCCTCAGACTCCGACATATGTTGATATGATTTTTGAACTCAGAGGTGATAAATACCGTGTGCGCCGCAACCCTGAATATATGCGACCGGCAAAGCGCGGTCAGGCTGAGGGAAAGCTGACAAGGGAAGCCGCGGGAGCGGAGCTGCTGCTTCCTGACGGACGTGTTGTTACAGGCCTTGGAAATGTAAACAGAGAGATTGTAAGTATCATGGGAATGGATAAAAACCAGTTTACCCAGATTGCAATGATTGCCCAGGGAGACTTTATGAAGCTTTTAGTTGCAGGGACAAATCAGCGCATTGAGATATTCCGGGAAATTTTTAAGACCAAGCCGTATCTGGATTTGCAGGAGCGCCTCAAGCAGGAAGCGGCGGCGCATGACCGTCAGATTAAGGATGCCGGAAAAAGTATAGAGCAGTATATGTCGGGCGTGGATTTGGGAGAATATAATTTCACGCATATTAATGAAGAGGCTATAAGGAGTGTTATCTGCAGTGACAGCGCGCTTCTTGAACAATTAGATGAGAAAAACAGGAGGCTTAAAGAAGAATGTGCAGAGCTTGATGTAAGAATGGGCAGGCTTAAGGAGACTGAGAGGACGCAGGAGGATTACATCAGGGCGCTTGACACATATGCTGGATTTGAAAAAGATTTTAAGCGATGCAGATTAGAATATGAGGAATGTCTTGCGCGTGAGAGTGAGAGAGAAAATCTGGCTGTTTCCATAAAAGAACACAACAAAGATTTGGAAAAATACAGTCAGGCAGAGAACCTGAAGCTTGAAAATGAAAGACTTGAGAATTTGATAGCTGAAATATCAAAAAAATCAGAACTTGCGTCTCAGGCTGTACAGAAATATATTTCTCATAAAGCGGAGCTTGAAAGCGAATATAAAAATCTTGCCGGGTGTGAGGCTGAACGTGAGAAGGAACAGGCCAGCCGCAGCCTTATACTTATGCAGATTGAGACAATAGACAAGCTTAAAGAAAGCTGTGCGGCAAACAAACAATATATTAATGAAGCATACAGAAAAGCGAAAGAATATAAAAGCGTGCAGGATAAGCTGTCACAACAGCAGCAAAAATATAATATTCTTGAAAATTCCTACTATGACGGTCAGGCGGGACTTTTAGCCGCCAGACTTGAGGAAAATGAGCCATGTCCGGTATGCGGCTCAATGCTGCACCCGTCTCCGGCAAAGCTTGCGTCTGATATACCCTCAAAAGAAACTCTGGACAATGAGAAAGCAAATTTGGACAATCTGTCGAACTTACGTTCTGAACTCAGTTCACAATCAGGCAGCGCTCAGGGAAAGGCGCTTACTGCACACCGGGCGCTGGTTGAAGAGTGGAAAAAACTTTCGGGTGATGATACATGTAATGGGGCTTCTGTTGAAACAATGGTCTCAGAGACGAAAGAGATTGAGAGCGGTCTTTTAAAGCTGTATTCAGAGCGAAGAATGCAGCTTGAGGCATCAGACAAAAAAATTTCAGAAATAAACATATTAATTGAGCGAAAAAAAGCGCTTGAGGAAAAGCTGCTGAAGTCTGACGAGCAGCTTGAGAAGCAAAAAATTGAAGCATCCGAAAACGAAAAGGCGCTTGAAGTAAAAAAAGAGACGCTTCGTCAGAAAAAACAGCAATATGAAGAGCTGGCGTCACAGCTTAAATATGCGGGTATCGAGGAGGCGCAGAAGATTATATCTCAGGAGCTGCAAAGGAAAAAGAGCCTTGATGAGAAGTTTGAGAGCGTCAAAACGAAATATGACGATTTAAGGTTAAAGACCGAGACAGAAAAACAGAGGATTAATGATTTAAAAAACAGGCTGGAAAAATTTGCGGGTGAAAATCAGTCAGAAGACTTTCGTTCTGAAAAAGAAAATGAAATAAATGAGCTTATTACGAGACAGATTTCAGAGTGTGAAAGTCTGCGCCGTGAGAAGAATGAAATTTCAGAAAAGCTGGAAGCACAGATAAGTGATTTGAGAATAAAAATAGGGGCTAATACCAGGGCAGCAGACGCCATTGCGAAGGTGAACGCCGAGATGGCTGACACACAAAAGAAATGGCAGCTTGTAAATTCTCTGTCTGCTACCGCCAACGGCAGCATTACAGGAAAAGAGAGAGTATATCTGGAGACATATGTACAGATGTCGTATTTTGACCGTATTATTGCAAAGGCTAATATTCGTTTTATGGAGATGACTTCGGGAAGATATGAGCTTAAACGGAGTGGAAGCGCATCAAATCTAAGAAGTCAGAGCGGGCTTGAGCTTGATGTTATAGACCATTACCATGCTGCGACAAGAAGCGTAAAGTCGCTTTCCGGAGGGGAATCATTTATGGCATCGCTCTCTCTTGCGCTGGGACTTTCAGATGAAATTCAGTCGTCATCAGGCGGAATACAGATAGACACAATGTTTGTTGACGAGGGGTTTGGCTCGCTTGATGAAGAGTCTCTCGCACAGGCTCTTAATGCGTTATGGAGACTATCAGAGTCAAACCGCCTTGTCGGGATAATTTCACATGTGTCCGAGTTAAAGGATAAGATAGACAATCAGATAGTAGTTACAAAAAAGCGCACGGGAGGCAGTACAGCCAGGATTATCAGCGGCATATAAATACTAATATCATAAAATTTGCGGGAATGTATTTATGCGTTCTCGCAATTTTTTGTTATTTCTTCAGCGGCTTTAACAAATTTCATTACATCCTCCGGCGCGTTATTGCTGTAAAGCAGCCCGTACGGAATGCTGTAATCCCAGTTGACCGGAACTGAAATAAGTCCGGGGTGCACATCCTTCCAGCACTCAATAGTCAGCAGCACCTTTTGTGTCTCCGCGCAATTATTAAATACAGAGAGATCGTAAAAATGAGGTGTATCTTCAATATGAATCTGTGGGTGATTTTTCTCCAAATCATTGCGGATAAAGTCGTTTGTTCCCGAATCTCCGCGCTGTACCATCATAAGAGTTTCACCGTACAAATCCTTTATATCAATACATTCTTTTTGAGCAAGCCGGTGTTCTCTCGATACCGCAATCATCTTTTTGTAATGTCCGAGCGGCAGAAAGCTGCATCGGGAAAGCCATTCCCTTGAATCGCATGCTCCTATTAGAAAATCAAACTTTTCTCCAAGCTTGTCTATTTCTGAAAGTATTCCCTCGTGATTGTCCTCAAAGGATACAAGGTGCAGCTTGTATTCAGGAAAACTTTTATTTACACGATACCATAAATCCATAAAAGGCTTTGCGGGGTTTAAAAGAGATGTGCCGACGCAGAAGGTTGTGTCATTAGTATG
>CASFUI010000059.1 GCA_949297565.1 uncultured Eubacteriales bacterium | reverse complement strand
TCTGCTTTCATTTATATTATATAAAGGCTGGAATTCCCTGTCTGCGCCTGTTCAGACGATACAGGAATTTTCAAAGTTTACGCTTCCAATGAGTCAGTTTGGCTATATTTTATATAATTTTGCGGTTAGCGCTGCCGCAGTATTTGCGCTTGGCACACTGCTGTGGATGATATTTGTCCTGTGCAGAAAAAGAAACCATGCTCTTATTGCTGCGGGGTTAACAGCCGGGCTTGAGGTGCTTCTTTACCAGAATATACAGTCACAGAGCATATACGGTATTTTAAGGCAGATAAATATTGTGCGTCTTATGAAAATAAATGAAATTATAAGCACATATGCTAATCGTGGCTGGGGAAAATTTGTTATATCGGAAACTCAGCTTTTGGCTATTGCGCTGATGGTTGTGTTTACTGTTTCTGCATTGTCTGCGGTGTGCGGAACTGTATACATGAGACCTCAACAGAAAAAGTCCGTTCTGGCTGTAATTTTTGACAGGATATGGGAGGGTTATCAGCGTATTCTGGCGGCAGCGGTGATTACCGCAAAAGAGTTTCATAAGTCGCTAATCACTGCCAGAGGAATTACCGTTGCGCTTGTTATATTTTTAATAGCAGCTTATTTTGTGGGCTACGGAAAAATGACGTTTTCCGACAGCGCAAAAGACAGAGATGAAATATATTTAAGTCAGGGCGGAAAGGAGTATACTCAGATTGAAGAAATGGTGTCGGAGAGAATTGACGATTACAGGGCGGCAGTGCTTGCGGCACAGGAGTGCAGTGAGCGCTACGATAACGGGGAAGCGTCTCTTGATGAGCTGACTGAAGCGTCAAATACAGTATTTGCATATTCTTCGCGTCTGGGTGCGGTATCAGAATTTCAGGAGAAGCTTACATATCTTGAAAAAATAAAGACTGAATACGGAATTGAAGGATATATGATTTCAGACAGGGGATATGAGGAGATTTTCGGGAAATATTCAAAAGTGCGTGAGCTTGTTATCCTTATTGTTCTGTCGGCAGGAATTGTGCTGATTATTTCTGAAAGTGCGGCAATAGAGCGCAGAACGGGAATGGAGAATATAGTTCGCTCGTCATGCAGAGGGAGGAGCTGGATACAGAAAAAAAGATTTGTTTCGGGGCTGATTCTCACTATAATTTTATTTATTATAATTTACGGCTTTGACATTGCAAAAATGTATTCTTATTACGGAATGCCGTATCTTGACGCGCCGTTGATGAGTCTTACATTTATGGAGGGCTGTTCCCTTAATGTGACGATAGGAACATGGATATTTTTAAGGTTGTTGGTTAGGTTTGTTTATGTGCTGGCTGTATTTGTGCTTTCATATATGTGCGGAAAAGCTTTCGCAAAGAGAAACGGACGTGCGGTTTCATTTTTGCTTGCGGTTGGAGTAATTGCTTCGGTTGTGCTGTTTGACAGTGCGGGATGGCTGCTTTAGCGTAAGAAAGAGGTACATATGAAAAAATCAGAAAAGTATATTATTTTAACTTGTATCGTTGTGATAGCTGTAATTATAGCAGGAGGAGTTATTTACAAAAATATAAATAAACCGACAAAGGGTGTCTGTGTCGAGCAGGGCAGAATTGTCAACGGTTCCGCTCCGTTTACATCGGAAGAAGTTTATTCTGCTATGGAGACGTTAAAGGCTTTGTTTGAGGATAAATATGTTGGCTGCCATATGACAGATATGTGGTACAGTGAAACAGGAGGTACAAATTACAAAACCGACACGGACAGCAGGATTACATTGCATGGAAATGTAACAACCGGCTCAGTTTCAATAGGGCGTATGCAGAAAAATACATCTTATAACGACTGGAACTGGGTATTTCAAAAAAATGCAGTTTCAGGGGAGTGGGAATATTTAAGCGACGGCTATAGTGTATGAAATGCTTTTGCAGAAACAGCAACGGTTTTTAAAATTTCAGATTGAGCAGGGATAACGGCTATGAAAAAATTAAGCGTAATAATAATTTTTTTAATGTCATTTATATTTATTGGCTGCGGAAATAAAGGGGCGGATAATTTGAATGATAAAGAAAAAAATGCTGAGCAGAGCATGCAGGAGAGAGAGTCCTCAGTAGCCGGGATATGGGGTAATGATAGTGAGACGAAGAAGATAGCATCGGTGCTGTCTTCAAATGATATAAAAAATACAGAAGGAGTTCCTTCTGAGTATACAAGTATAACATGGGAAAACGATAAATATAGCGCACAGGTTTTATATGATGCAGGTATATGCACGGTTTCATACACCGGAGTTGCGGGAGACGTACAAGGGCTTGAAATAAGCGCGGCGTCAGAGCGGGCGGCTGACATCGAATTTTATGAGGAGGACTTTGACAACGACGGTAAGGACGAGTTGGGGGTAATCTGGATAAAGTCGACAGGCAGCGGAACTGTTCAGAAAAATTTTCTGGTGTATGATTTTGAGGAAAAAGTGACAAACCGGCTTTTTGACGAAGCGAGTGGAAAGGTATCGTTTAATGAAAGTCAACGGGAAAAAATTTCAGAATTGATGAATGTATGGGATAAAGAACAGTTTTTCCAAGAGACAGGAATTGAGAGCAGCGGGCTTGAGGAGCTTAACACAGATTATTTTGTTGCGGAGCCTGTTATAGATAACGGAAAAACAGCTGTAAAGGTGAGCTTTAAATTAGGCGTTATGAACTCAAACAGAGAGCTGAACAATAATATATTTTGCGTGCTTATGCAGTATAACGGTGAAGAAGCAGAGCCGTATGCTGTTTGGTTTGAGTGATTTTTCGCTTACGTTATCCAAACACTTATATCAAAACCACAAAACCCCGCTGTTTGCAGAGAGTAACCGTAAAGCTCTGTAAACAGCGGGGTTTTTGTTTAACCGGTATTAAATGATTAATAATAATATGAATATGCGGCAGCGCCTGAAAGGATAAGAAGTAAAGTGAAAATAAAGAGTAAAATTCCCAGAATCAGACCGACAAGAAGCGCAATCTTACAGCGCTTGAGCTGTCTTTCATATTCATCAAAATAACCGTATTTATAGTTGTTATTTGCCTGAACAATAAAAATAATTCCTATCACTCCGCAGATTTTGCTGAGGAAAATCGTGCACAGAATACTTAATGTAAGCCATGTTGCAAATGTCGGAGCGGTCTGGCGAGGAATATTGTACTGTCCGTTGTAGCCGTTGTTGTATGGCTGGTTATAATAGTTTCCGTAAGGATTGTTATAGCCGCCGTATTGATTATTGTAGCCGTTATTGCCGTATTGACCGTTATAACCGTTATTATATCCGTTGTTCTGGGTATTATTGTAGCTGTTATACTGGTTGCCGTAACCATTGTAGCCGCTGCCGCTGTACTGATTGTAGGCGCCGCTGTTGTTGTTACGGCTGTCGTATTGGTTGTTATAGCCGTTGTTGTATTGATTATTGTAACCTCCGTTTGCCTGATTACTGTAATTACTGTCGGCATTGGCACTATCGGAAGTATTTCCGGCTGTATTGTTAAAATTATTTGTATTCTTTCCGTCCGTGTTATTTGAATTATTTTCGTTTGTGAACGGGTCTGGTGTGTAATTATCCATTAAAACTCCTCCATGTTATACTTGCGGCATATTAAAATAAATAGTACATTTATAATTAAAATATGTCTATATAAAAAGTTTAATAAACGTAATTACCTGCGTCAAGTAAAATTTTTGTTCAATTAAAATAAAAATTTTAGATTTAAACATGTGCGAAGGAATAGAGAGCAGAATGAATATTATATATGAAGATAAAAAAATTATAGTTGTAAATAAACCCGCCGGACAGCTTGTGCAGAGCGGAAAGTCATTTGAACTGGATTTGACAAGCGAGGTTATAAATTACAGAAAAAACCGAGGGGAAAACTGTTACGCCGCGGTTATAAACAGGCTTGACCGACCGGTCAGCGGGCTTGTGCTCTTTGCAAAGGACAGAGCAGCAGCGGCAGACTTAAGTTCACAAATGCAGGCACAAGGATTTTGTAAACAATACTATGCTGTTGTATGTGGAAAACTGCCGCAAAAAACGGGAGAATTTGTGGATTATCTTCAAAAGGACGCAAGAGCAGGAGTATCACGGGTTGCCAAAAAAAATGACTCCGGAGCAAAACATGCAAAGCTTTTTTATGAGACAGTAAAAGAAATTGCTGTAAGAGATGAAAATGCTGTGTCTGATAAAACGGAATATTCTACGGAATATGATAAAACGGATAGATCAGATAAAGCGGAGGCGCAGATTTATACGATTGTAAAAATAAGGCTTATCACGGGAAGACATCATCAGATAAGAGTTCAGTTCGCATCGAGAGGACTGCCTCTTTTGGGGGATATGAAATACGGAAACCCTGCGCTTTGCACAGCTTCAGTCCCCGGAATTGAGCTTAAAAAAAATGAGATTGCGCTGTGTGCCTCATCGCTGACAGCGGCAGGACATGAATTTTCAGTCAGACCGGAGTGGTTAAAAGAATAGTATAGTCGTGTTCCGGCAATAATTACATAAAAGTAATTATTCGGAGGCGAAGATTGAAAGAACAGTGGACAAACAAGCAGAAACTGCAATATCTCGCAGGAGCGGCAGTAATAGTTTTGGCTGTCTATCTTGGCTTTAAATATATTTTTCCTCTGGCTGCGCCGTTTGTGATAGCTTACCTGATAGCTCTGATGATAGAAAAACCAGTGAATGCGCTGTCTAAGGTGTTTCGGGGACGAAAAATGATTGCGTCGGGAATTATTGTGCTTTTATTTTCGGTCATACTGTGCACGGTGCTGGGAGCGGTAATATATTTCGGAATAGCGGAGATACGGGCGTTTATAAAAAATTATGATTATAATATGGTTGCGGTCAGACAGACAGCGGCAAGAATATGTTTTAATATAGACGGCTGGCTGGGGCTTGCCGACGGTCAGTGTCTGGAATTTATATGCCGATGCATGGAGCAGTTTGAGAAGGCAATCAGTGACGGCGGAACGTCTCAGATGATGACAAAGGTTGTATCGGTATCATTTCCGGCTGTTGTAAAAACAATAACAGTTGTAGGCTCTGTTATAATATGCTTTATATCGGTGGTATTTTTGTCCACAGCGCTTGATTC
>CASFUI010000058.1 GCA_949297565.1 uncultured Eubacteriales bacterium | reverse complement strand
CATGCTCTTGAGGAAAAGGAGATACAGCGCATGAGCGACCAGTTATTTACGGTTGCTGAGAAGGGCTATAAGCTTGATGTAATTCAGTCTGTATTCGGATCTGTCGGTTGGGCGGTATTCCAGATTTTTCAGGTTATATGTCTGGCGTTTACAGGAATTCTGGCATTAAATGGAGATATTCTTGCGGGAGATATAACGCTTTACCAGAGCTATTTTGCTACTATTGTCAATCAGGTATCCGCGTTTATCACACTTATTCCTACTATCGCAAAGGGCGTAGAGTCGGTTAACTCCATAGGTGAGGTGCTTCTGGCTGATGATATAGAACAGAATGAGGGAAAGAAAATCCTTACAGGTGTCAAAGGTGATTTTGAATTCAGAAACGTCAGATTCAGATATAATAACACGGACACAGATGTTCTTTCAGGTTTTAATCTTCATGTGACACCAGGCGAGACGATTGCGCTTGTCGGAGAGTCGGGTTCCGGTAAATCTACTATTCTCAATCTTGCAATAGGTTTTAATCTTGCCACTGAGGGGCAGGTGCTTGTTGACGGGGAGGATATTAAGAATATTGATTTGAGAAGCTATCGAAAGTATCTGGCTGTTGTGCCTCAAACTTCGATTCTCTTTTCGGGAACTCTCAGGGATAATATTACATATGGTGTAGATAATGTTGATGAGAGAGCGCTTCAGGAGGCGGTACGAGCTGCGAATCTCTCGGATCTGATTGAGAGTCTTCCTGACGGACTTGACACGGAAGTGGGAGAGCATGGAGGAAAGCTGTCAGGAGGCCAGCGGCAGCGTGTATCAATAGCAAGAGCGCTTATCAGAAATCCTAAGGTTATTGTACTGGATGAGGCTACATCAGCGCTTGACAGTATTTCTGAGAAGCTTATCCAGGAGGCTTTGAATAACCTTACAAAGGACAGGACAACATTTATTGTGGCTCACAGACTTTCAACAATCCGTGACGCTGATAAGATTGCTGTCATCAGCGACGGTCACTGTGTTGAGTATGGTACATATGAGGAATTAATGGAACTCAAGGGTGAATTTTATAAAATGAAAAGAATACAGAGTTAAAAGAAATAAAATTTATTATAAATTTAAAGAGGCGATGGTTTTACACCATCGCCTCTTTACGCATAGGCACATAATAGGGGGGATGTGGTCAGACGAACTGACGATACCTATGCGTATCAAACAGATATAAATCTGAATGACCAATAATATAAAAACAAATATTAGGCTTCTTTCTTTTCCCAAATTCTGAGAGTTGAAATAAGCTTTTCTTTGGTGTCAGCATCAAGCTTCTGAACAATCTGCATAATCTCGTTGTCGAGAGCAGTGTTCTGATAATTCTTGTCAACGCTGCCGGCAAGGTAGTCTAATGAAACTCCTGTAAGCTCAGCGTAATATGATAACATTCTTAATGTCATAAGGTTTCTGCCATTCTCTACGTTACTGATATATCCAGGAGTCACATCTAATGCCTTAGCAACATCTTCCTGTGTCAATCCGTGAGAGATTCTCAATTTTTTAACCTTAGCACCTAAATCGCTTTCCATTATAATAACCTCCAATAATGTAAGTTTATAGTTCAAAAATGAACTGACAATAGTTGTTATCAACGGAATGGTTTTTATTTAAATAGATTATACAATAAAAATCATCAGTTGAAAAGTGGTAAATTAAAAAATTTTTTTTTTGTGCAATCTGCATAATATTGTATCAGAAAATTTTCGGCAAAATATTCTGCATGAAAAGTTTTCGGCTGCGGATATTTGATTACTTTTTATTTGCTCTGTAACGAAGGGTTGAGTCGAGTATCTTTTTGCGGATTCTTAAATGTGTAGGTGTGACTTCAAGCAGCTCATCAGTGTCAATATAATCAAGCGCCTGTTCAAGACTTAAAATCTTAGGCGGAACAAGTCTCAGCGCCTCGTCAGCGCTTGAAGAGCGAGTATTTGTAAGATGTTTTGTCTTGCACACGTTTACTTCAATATCCTCTGTACGAGGATTTTCACCAACAATCATACCTGCGTATACTTTTTCTCCAGGTCCTATAAAGAGAGTGCCTCTGTCCTGAGCATTAAAAAGACCGTATGTCACTGCTTCGCCGTCTTCATAGGCAATCAATGAGCCTGTCTTTCTGTAAGATATATCGCCTTTGTACTGCTCGTATCCCTCAAATGAGGTATTTATGATGCCGTTGCCTTTTGTATCAGTTAAAAACTCTCCTCTGTAACCGATAAGACCTCTTGAAGGTATTGAAAACTGAAGTCTTGTGTATCCGCCGTTTATAGGTGTCATGCCGAGCAGTTCACCCTTTCTCTGACTGAGTTTCTGTATGACAGAGCCTGAAAACTCATCAGGAACATCAATATATGCAAGTTCCATAGGCTCAAGCTTTCTTCCGCGTTCATCAGTATGATATAATACTTCAGCCTTGCTTACAGCAAACTCATAACCCTCGCGTCGCATATTTTCGATAAGAACGGAAAGATGCAGCTCGCCTCTGCCTGATACTTTGAAGGAATTTTCCGAGCCCGGATTATCCTCCACGCGGAGGCTTACATCTGTGTTGAGTTCTCTGTACAGACGGTCGCGTATATGGCGTGACGTTACGAACTTGCCTTCTTTTCCTGCAAGCGGACTGTCATTTACCATAAAATCCATTGAGAGCGTAGGCTCTGAAATTTTCTGAAAAGGTATTGCAACAGGGTTATCAACAGAGCAGAGTGTGTCGCCTATGTGAATATCCGCAATTCCGGATACAGCAACAATATCTCCAAAAGATGCCTGATTTACCTCAGTTTTGTTCAGACCGTTGAATGTGTAGAGCTTTGTCACACGAACTCTTTTTCTAACGGAAGGGTCATGGTGATTTACAATCATAACCTCCTGATTTACTTTAAGGTTTCCGTTGTCAATTTTACCTACTCCTATACGTCCGACAAACTCATTGTAATCTATAGTAGAAATAAGCATCTGTGTGTCGGCGTCAGGGTCGCCCTCAGGTGCGGGAATATTGTTTACGATACAGTCAAAAAGCGGCTGCATATCTTTCTTTTCGTCTTCGAGATTTGCAATCGCATAGCCTGATTTAGCTGAAGCAAAAATAAACGGGCAGTCAAGCTGCTCTTCATTTGCGTCAAGGTCGATAAATAATTCAAGAATTTCATCGATAACCTCATTAGGGCGAGCCTCAGGCCTGTCAATTTTATTAATGCAGACAATAACCGCAAGGTCAAGGTCAAGCGCCTTCTGGAGCACAAATTTTGTCTGGGGCATAACACCCTCAAATGCGTCAACAACAAGAATGACACCGTTTACCATTTTTAATACACGTTCAACTTCCCCGCCGAAATCAGCATGTCCGGGTGTATCAATAATGTTGATTTTAGTGCCTTTATATGTGATGGCAGTATTTTTTGAAAGAATAGTAATGCCTCGTTCTCTTTCAATGTCATTAGAGTCCATCACACGTTCTGCTACTGCCTGATTTTCACGGAAAGTACCGCTTTGCTTCAAGAGCTCATCGACAAGAGTTGTCTTGCCGTGGTCAACGTGTGCAATAATAGCAATATTTCGTATGTCTTCACGCTTTGTCTTCATAATTATAGTCCTTTCTGGATTCTGCCATAAATCCGCATCATAAAATCCTTCTATTATAATTTCCATTTTAAATGCAGAATATAGCCGGTTAAGATATAATTAGCAACTTTTATATTCTATCACAATATTTCTGAAATACAATAGTAAAGATATAAAAGTAATTGTATCTTTATAGAAACAATTAATTAAGAATATTTTTTGAAAATATAAAAAAACTATAAAATGTGTGGCACATACAAAATGGACATAAAAAAAACATATTTTTTTGTAATAATTTGGTCAACTGATACATATACATTTTAAGAACACAAAATTAAAGCACAAAACCGGTTTAAATATCCGGAAAAGAAGGGAGAAATACAAAATGCTTGATAAGGTGATTGAAAACAACAGGGTGAGTATTATAGGAGAGATTGTCTCTGAGTTCCAGTTCAGCCACGAGGTATTCGGCGAGGGCTTTTACCTTGTAAATGTATCGGTTGACAGACTGAGTGATATGGTGGACATTATACCGCTGATGATTTCCGAGAGACTTGTCGATGTCACAAAAGATTACAGGGGAATGAAGATTGAGGTATCTGGTCAGTTCCGTTCCTATAACAGACACGAGGGAGTTAAAAATAAACTAATTCTTTCCATATTTG
>CASFUI010000057.1 GCA_949297565.1 uncultured Eubacteriales bacterium | reverse complement strand
GTGTGGAATTTAACACGTCCATGAAGTATATACACGAGTATTTACATGACTGCGAGGTCAGCGGCGTTTCAAAAGGTGAGATACGCGTGCTGGATATAGGTGCAGGAACAGGAAAATATTCTGTTGCGCTTGCAGACGAGGGCTATGATGTAACCGCTATTGAGCTTGTAAAGCATAATCTCGGACTTTTGAAGGCGAAGGGAAGTACTGTTAAGGCAAGACAGGGAAATGCTCTCAATCTCTCTAAGCTTCCAGCTGATTATTTTGACGTGGTGCTTCTTTTTGGACCTATGTATCATCTTTTTTCGCGAGAGGATAAAGTTACGGCTCTGAGCGAGGCGAAGAGAGTTACGAAACCGGGTGGAGTTATTCTGGTTGCGTATGTTATGAATGAATATGGTGTGATTACATATGCGTTTAAAGAGAGAAATATTTTAAAGGTTATTAAGGAAAATCGTCTTACAAAAGATTTTCATACCTGCAATTCTCCGGAAAATCTGTATGATTATGTAAGGCTTGAGGACATTGACGGGATAAACTCACTATGCGGGGGGCTTTCGCGCATAAAAATAATTTCTCCTGACGGGGCGGCAAATTATATGCGTCCTTTTTTAAACCAGTTAAGCGAAGAAGAATTTCAGTATTTTATGGAATATCAGCTTGCGGTGTGCGAGCGAGCTGACCTTATAGGCGCGGGGGCGCATACGGTGGATATACTGCGTAAGCTCTAAAACTTTGTGGTGTATGTAAATTTTGCTTGACATATTACCTGTAAATGTTATAATTCAATCAAACATATGAATGATTGTTCATATGATAAATTAATTAAATGATTTTAACGGTATAAATTGCCGGGAAGGAGAAGAAGTATGAAGAAGACATATAAAATTGAGGTGGATTGCGCGAACTGCGCCAATAAGATGGAAGAGGCCGCAAAGAATACATCCGGCGTTAAAGATGCGGTTGTGAATTTTATGACACTTAAAATGATTGTTGAATTTGAGGAGGGGCACGAGCCAAAGGCGGTTATGGAAGAAGTTTTAAAGAACTGCAAGAGGATTGAAGATGACTGTGCAATTTTTTTCTGATATTTTAATTTTTGTATAGCAGGTATGCGGGAACGGAGATTAATATGAACAAAAAGCAGAAAAAAGTATTTATACGAATAATTATTACTTTTATTTTGTTGATTGTATTAAGTTTTTTGCCTGTTGATGGCTGGTTAAGATTTTGTGTTTTTATGCTTCCGTATCTGATTATAGGATATGATATATTAAAAAAAGCCATAAAGGGAATTATTAACAGACAGGTTTTTGATGAAAATTTTTTAATGTCAGTTGCTACCATAGGCGCAATAGTGCTTGGTGAATATACCGAGGGTGTTGCAGTTATGCTTTTCTATCAGATAGGAGAGCTGTTTCAAAGCTATGCAGTCGGAAAGAGCCGCAGAAATATCAGTGAGCTCATGGATATTCGTCCTGATTATGCCAATATAGAGCTTGACGGAAATATTGAGAGGGTAGACCCTGACGAGATTGAGATCGGAACGGTTATTGTGGTTAAGCCGGGAGAGAAAGTTCCGATAGACGGAGTGGTTGTGTATGGAAAGACAACACTTAACACAGCAGCGCTTACGGGTGAGAGCCTGCCGAGAGACGCAAAAGAGGGCGATGAGGTAATCAGCGGATGTATTAATATGACGGGGCTGATTAAAGTGAAGACAACTAAGGAATTTGGCGATTCCACGGTTTCAAAAATTCTTGATCTGGTTGAAAATTCCAGCTCCAAGAAGTCGCGTTCGGAAAATTTTATTACAAAATTTGCAAAATACTATACTCCGGCAGTTTGCTATGGAGCCGTTGCGTTGGCAGTCGTACCGCCGATTGTAAGCATGGTTGTCGGAATGGATGCAGAGTGGGGAGAATGGGTATATAGGGCTCTTACATTTCTGGTTATAAGCTGTCCATGTGCTCTGGTAATAAGCATTCCTCTCAGTTTTTTTGCGGGAATAGGAGGAGCCAGCAAACAGGGAGTGCTTGTAAAGGGCTCTAATTATCTTGAGGCTCTGTCAAAGTCAAGATATATTGTGTTTGACAAGACAGGTACGCTTACAAAGGGGGTGTTTGAGGTATCGGGTATTCATCATCCTGCAATTCCCGAAGACAGGCTTTTGGAGTACGCGGCTTATGCGGAGAGCTTTTCGTCACATCCAATAAGCAGGAGTCTGTGTCTGGCATACGGAAAGCCGATAGACCAAAGCAGGGTAACAGATATAAAGGAAATCAGCGGCGAGGGAGTAACCGCAAAGGTTGATAATACATCAGTTGCGGCTGGCAACATAAAACTTATGAAAAGGCTTGGAATAGACTGTGAGGAATGTCACAGCGTTGGAACAATTGTACACATAGCGGTGGACGGAACATATGCTGGACATATTTTAATATCTGATAAGCTTAAGCCGCACGCAAAGCAGGCAGTCGCAGAATTAAAGAAATCTGGAATGAAAAAACTGGTTATGCTTACCGGTGATGCCGACAGAGTGGCTAAGAGCGTGGCAAAGGAGGTCGGCGTTACTGATGTGTACAGCGAGCTTCTTCCTGCTGATAAGGTTTCAAAGGTAGAAGAACTTTTGGAGAAAAAGCCCGCAAAGGAAAAGCTTGTGTTTGTCGGCGACGGAATAAACGATGCTCCGGTATTGTCGCGTGCGGATATAGGTATAGCAATGGGGGCGCTTGGCTCAGATGCTGCTATTGAGGCAGCAGACGTTGTTCTGATGGACGATGACCCTCTTAAAATTCCGAAGGCAATACGTATTTCTAAGAAATGTATAAGAATTGTATATGAAAATATTTATTTTGCTATTGGAATAAAGATAATATGTCTAATTCTCGGAGCAGCCGGTATAGCAAATATGTGGCTTGCCATTTTTGCCGATGTCGGTGTTATGGTAATCGCTGTTTTGAATGCTATACGCGCTTTATATGTAAAAAATCTTTAATTTAAAGGAGCTGTTTATGATTAACGAAAATATTAATACTATCAGGGGTGTAGGCGGTAATGCTTCTGAGTGCTGTGACACTGTGGAAGTTCACGAGGAACTTTTGAATATTGTAAACAGCACTATGCCGGAAGAGACAGAGCTGTATGATTTAGCGGAGCTTTTTAAAGTCTTTGGAGATTCAACGAGAATCAGAATACTGTTTGTGCTGTTTGAAGCTGAGGTATGTGTGTGTGATTTGGCGGCGGCGCTTAATATGACGCAGTCTGCCATATCTCATCAGCTCAGAATTTTAAAGCAGAATAAGCTGGTTAAAAGCCGCAGAGAGGGAAAATCAGTTTTTTATTCTCTTGCGGATGCTCATGTAAGGACAATAATAGCACAGGGTCGAGAGCATATTGAGGAAGAATGAAATACCGGGAAAGCAGCGCACTTATGAAGTGTGTTGTTTTCCCGGCATATTTTCTATTCTATAGGAAAGTTCTCTGAACTTCCTATAGAATAAAAACGTTCCGCAGGCGCGCGGAGGCGCGGAAAGGTAATTATTCTTACGAATCCGCTCCTCGCGAAAGAGTTCGCTTGCGAACTCTTTTTTAGAGAAATTTCATCTGTTTTTAAGACTGTTTCGAATGCAGTTCTGTATCCGTAAAATTAAATTTTGCGCTTCTGTAAAAAACGACAGACAGTATTGTTGCTGTTGTCCAGCCTATCGGCCATGCGCACCATATTCCGACGGAGCCGAACTGTCCGGAGAGCACTATTGCAAGTACGACTCTTAAAATTAAATCTGTAAATGTTGCAATCATAAATCTGCCCATTAACCCTGCGCCTCTTAAAATCCCGTCTGCTACAAGCTTTGTTGATACAATAAAATAAAACGGCGATAATATGCACAAAAAAGTAATTCCTGTGTTTATAGCATCGGTTGTGGGATTGTCAAGGAAAAGGTAAAGCAGCCATTTCCCGGCAAAAAAGTAGATCAAAACTAATGGTATACTTATTATCCACACCATTTTAAGGCCGGATTTAAAGCCTTTGTGTATTCTGTCAATTTTGCCGGCTCCAAGATTTTGAGCGGTAAAATTAGAAATACCGTTGGCGAGCGTTGTAAACGATGTGATGACGAGATTATTAAGCTTTACGGCAGCTGAATAACCAGCTATTGTCCCTGCGCCGAAACCGTTTATTACGCTTTGTATTATTATATTTCCGACAGAGATAAAGCTCTGCTGTAAAATGCTTGGCACCGCAATTTTTGTGAATTTTACTAAAAGTTCAGCAGAAAAATGAGCGCATTTTTCGCTGACATGCATTGAAATAAG
>CASFUI010000056.1 GCA_949297565.1 uncultured Eubacteriales bacterium | reverse complement strand
CGCCTCTGCGAGTCTGCGGAGCATTTTTATTCTATATGAAAGTTCTTTTAGCTTCCTATAGAAATAAAAATGGGCGGCACCATTGCGGTGCCGCTCATATCAGTTCGTTTACTGTGTCAAATATGTAATTAAGCAGTCTGTTTTTATCAGAGAAAAATTCCTCAGATGCCTCAAAATATGTCTGCGTATCGTTGTAATCAATTTTAAAGTGCGGTGTTTCGGTCTCGCTTAGCTGAGGCAGAAACAAACCGCTTTTTTTACTGTAACACGTAGCTGCCTTAGCCTGTATTCTGTGATTTTTATCTACATAGAAAGCGACGCTTTTGTGAATAGAGCGGTCCTCATCGGGCAGATAAAAATAATCTTTATAATTTTTGTAAAAATATTTAAGCTCGCCGGTATACATACGGATTCTTATGCGAAAAATATCTCTGTCAAACTTTATATAAAAAGGCTCCTTTCCGTAGGAAACACTCTGATTAACGCAAATGGGGAGCATTGCGCTTACAATAAGTTCTTTTACGGGAGAATTTCCGTAATCAAACGTATCGTTTATTAAATATTGAATATTATCAAAAAATGAAATATTTCTTATCAAAGTGTATAAAAGTATTTCCGAGAGAGCCGGAAGAGCACAAATATCATCCCGGTTATGCAGTATCAGCATCGAATATTCGTTATTGTTGTCTTCTCTTAAAGTTCCTTTGGTGAGAAACTGTTTATACACATCAATTAATTCTCCTCCGCCTGCATTGTCTTCACGGTGTATTCCAAGAAATTTTTCAATGGTTTTCTGTTTGTAATTTTCCAGTTTGAGAAGGCGGCTGACCGATTTTGCAGCCTTAAACAGGTCAATGCTTTTGATGTATGATAATTCTGAAAGTTCTAAAAGCCGTATTCTTTCTTTTAAAAACGGAATATCAAAGCCGTCTCCGTTAAAATGAACGATATATTTATATTCGCTGAGCAGCTTGAGAAATTCGGTTATTATTTTCTTTTCTTCTTCAGGTTTTTCGGCAAAAAACTGTCTGTAAAAGTAAATTCCGTTTTGGCAAAATGAGCAGCCGATAAGATAGCACATGGAATTTTTCGCGGAAAAGCCTGTGGTTTCAATATCGAAGTACAAAAAATCGTCAAGCGAAGCCTCCGGCATAAGTGAATTATACAGACTTTTCAGTGCTGTTGTATTCGGTTGTATCGTAAGTTTATCGCAGGTTATTTTCATTAGAATAGTCTCCGGCAGTAAAAATTTATTTAGATATATAAGATAATACAATATATTTGTTAAGATGTATATTGAAAAATAAATTGTTGCACAATTATATGTATTATTGTAATATATTAAGATTTTAATTGAAATTTTATAAAATATATGGTATTATTATAGAAATATTTATAAATTTTAAATAATGGAGGGGATAGTGATGAAAAGAAAGATAAAAATAATATGTTCTATATTTATTGTATTTTGTTTTGTTCTGGGAAAATCATTTTCAGTTCATGCAGAAAGTATGATAGGAGGGGCTTCTGTAAGATTATGTTATTCTGATTGCGGCAAGTATATGGGAGGAGCTGTATTGGGATGTGATTTTACATGGGTTGAGTGTGATTTTGTTACAGCAGGCGAATTGACGACATATTTTGAAAGTAATCCGGATTACGACTATAATTGTATGTTTACTAATTTTAATAAAACAAGTACATATAATACATCTGTCGAAGCAAGGTGTACTTATTATGCCAGCAACAATGGATGTTATGAGTATGGGAGATTAGTTGTGAGTTGTGATGTTTATGGTGAGGTTATTGACGAAGGTTACTGCATAAATAGGGAATGTAGTCATTGATATTTAATATAAAGATTTAAATAAATGCGGTGTCAATGACAGTGTTTTATTTTTATCGGGGGGAATATGAATAAAAAATTATTTAATAAAAAAACAATAACACTTTTTGTTATGATAGCTGTTTTGCAGACAACAGCATGCGGAAAATATTATTATTTTGAAAATTATACAGAGGATGTTTTTGAGACAGAAATGTTAATTGACAGTTTCGACAGATTTACTTATCTTCATGAGGGGAATTCAAGACTATGCACTAACTATGAAGGGATTTTTTACATAAGTAATTCAGATGCAAGCGGCAAAATTCAAAATGACAAAATATGGTATTATGATTATTCAACTGGAAATTCGGGTGTTTGGTGCAGTAATGTTTCATGTAATCATGACAGCAGGGAATGTGCAGCTTATGTAAATTCAGATTATATTTATGTCGAGTGGAGCGACGGCTACATATATAAAGTAGATAGTGATGATTCAGGAATTTATTTTATGAGGTATAATCAGGATGGTACAGGAGAAACAAAAATTGTGAATTTGCTTGACGGAATTAGCGGCAATGTGGAAATTAATTTTGGTCGTGTTTACAATAATAAGTTTTTCTATTGTTTAACAGATGATGAAAATAAATATAATTTTTATTGCGCTTTTTTAAATGAAAATAACAATAAAGAATATCTTTTTTCTTTGGATAAATCTTCAAATTCTGTTTCAATGTCAGGCTTTTTTATAAACGATAACTGTATATATGTATCTTCGGCTCAGTATATGGCGGAAAATTACAAATATAAAAGAGTTGTATATTTGTACAGTTTTTATAATAAAGAAGTCAGGGAAGTAGTTAGTAGGGATGATTATTACAGGACATGTGCAAATGATTATCTTTATTTTTTTACACAAAGCAAGGAATTGTTTAAGGTTAGAGAAGGTGGATTTATTGAAGAAATCTCACCGGGGAAGTTCAAAGAGATAAATGATGGTCAATACGGAATATATTGTAATGAGAATTATATTGTAATAATTGAAGATTTTAGTGAAAAATATTTTTGGAACAGCAATTCTAGAATGATTTATATTTACAACATTGCTGAAGATATTTTAAAAGGAATAAGTATAGGGGAAATCAGAGCGAATAATGGAGTTTCAACAGATATTTGTGCTTCTGTTTCTGAAGGAGTTCAGGACGACGACAATTATTTACAGAGCGGTAGTGCTATGGATTTTGTCTCAAAATATGGACTTACGGGTAATTATTGTATATTATATTCTGATATTGATAATAGATATTATTTTATTGATCTTGAGTCTGTTTTAAAAGAAAATGTCAAGACATATTTTGTTGAAATAAAATAAATTCTGATATTGTCTGAAAATAACGCTATATAACAATGTTTACTTGAAAATTATTGTATGTAAAAATGAATTATTCAGGGGGGATTTATGAAAAAAGTAAATATTAAAAAAACGGCGGCTTTATTTTTTATAATTGTACTTTGGATTGTTACGGCGTGCGGAAAGCCTGCTTATATAAGTGATTATGCAGATGATATTAATATCCGGCAGGAAATTTTTACGGACAGCAAAGACCGCTTTACATTTCTTCATGAGGGGAACGAACGAATGTGCACTAATTACAGCGGGCTTTATTATATAAAGATCTCAACAGGAGAAAATAGTCGTGAGCCTCAGCGAATAATGTACTATGATTACGCTGCGGGGAATTCAAGTATATGGTGCAGCAATGTGTCGTGCACGCACGACAGTGAGACGTGTCCGGCTTTTGTAAACTCTGATTATTCATATGTAGAGTGGAGTGAGGGATACATATACAAAATCAGGGAAGATGACACAGGTATATATCTTGTAAGGTTTAACGAGGACAGCTCGGGAGAGACTGATATTGTAAATCTTATTAAGGATATTAACGGAAGTGTTTCGGTGAATATCGGACGAGTTTATGATAATAAATTTTATTACTGTGTTTCAGGAGAGGATAATAAATATAACTATTATACGGCTGATTTGGGTAAAAAGGACAGCACGGAATATTTGTTCTCATTGGACAGCGTTTCTAATAAGATTGCAATGACAGGATTTTTTATAAATGACAGTTGTATATATGTATCTTCGGCACAGTATAGCTCGGGGAAAAAAGATTATAAGCGGGTTGTATATCGTTACAGCTTTGAGGAAAAAGAGGTAAAAGAGCTTATAAGCAGAGATGATTATTACAGAACAACTGCCAATGATAATCTTTACCTTTTTACTGAAAACAAGGAACTGTTCAAAGTGACTGAAAATGGAGAGACAGAAGAGGTTTCAGCAGGAAAGTTTAAAAGTATCAAAGACGGAGAATATGGCATATACTGCAATGAAAAATATATCATTATAATGGAAGATTTAGACACTAATAATATTTTTGACAGCGGAGAGAGAATGATATATGTCTATGATATTGAGCAGGATATTTTAAACGGAATTAGTGTTAATGAACTGAGAGGAAATGACAATATTGACCAGACAGAGACAGCGTCTGAAAGTTATGAGACAGTTGAGGCAGGAGACGTCGCTGCGTATATAAATGCATCACCCGATGTTTTTGGTATACAGGGACTTACCGGCAGATATTGCGTGTTTAACTGTTATAAATATGAAGCATATTATCTCCTTGATCTGACATCTGTTTCAGATGAAGAGCTGAAATATAAAGTAATTGATTATTAATTTTGAAATATACTGATGCGGACGGCGCAGGAAAGGAAGTATAGAAGGGGGCTGTATGGAATTAAAGTATATTTTAAATAAAGGTGTAATAGCAGCTTTTATTATTATTTTTCTGGCTAATATTCTTCTTTTCTGTAAAGGGCTTACTGACAGTGAACTGGCGTGCGCGGATGAAAACGGATATGAGTATGCTGACTTTGTGTTTTATTATAATGATTGTATAGAATTTTTAAAAAGTACTGATAATTCTGAATTTACTGACAAAATTAATTTATATTACCGTGAAAATGTCACAGATGAAAATAAGAAGAGTCTGTTGGCGGCTGTTAAGCAGTTGGGAGAGCAGACGGATTATGTAAACTCCTACGCTTCGGATATTGAGGAGGCTGTCAGTCAGGCGGAAACAATGATTTCCTTTAATATTTATAACGACAAATCGTCTTACAGCTATAATAATATTTTAAAGGGAAGATATGATTTAAAAAAATTAAAAGACATTGATTTGAGTGTGACGTCCAATATAGCATATGATAATATTTTCGGTTACAGATATGCGGGGTATTTCATTGCGTTTATTATGATAATATTTGTAAGCCGTTTTAAAGCGGATAATCATGGATTTGATTCTATTATTAAGGTGTCATGCAAGGGCCGCGGCAGGCTTGCGGCAAAGCGCGCGGGTTTAACGGCAGCTGTTGGGATTACGGCAACATTTTTTATATACATGCCAATAGTTCTGATTTCCTTTGCAAGATACGGAGGAACAGC
Source organism: uncultured Eubacteriales bacterium (assembly GCA_949297565.1). Taxonomy (GTDB): domain Bacteria; phylum Bacillota; class Clostridia; order Lachnospirales; family Lachnospiraceae; genus Lachnospira. The sequence goes on along the minus strand of CASFUI010000056.1, from coordinate 6,487 downwards.
AGATATAAACTGCCTGATACAGAGCAATCCTTTGTTTTCACGTTCTGTGCTTATAATTTCATATGCCGAACTTCTGGCTGTAATATTTTTACTGTATTGCGCTGCGGCCGCTGCGGCAGGATTTATCGCATGGCTGTTTTTTCTGATTTTCAGGGACAGGCATATAGCGGTTATGGGAATTGTTATATTTTCTCTGATTGAGGGAGTATTTTATTTAACAAAATCCGGAAATATGTTTTTTAAATTTATGCGCTCTGTAAATATATTCTGTTTTTTAAATCCGTCGGGGATTTTTAAAAAATATGATAACTGGGGCTTCGGGCAATATATAATAAATACGGGTCTTTTGGGCGTTATTGCGCTTATATGTATTATTTTGTTTAATTTGATTGTTATTCTGTGCATAAGTTCAAGTCTTTGGAGCGGCATTGAGGTTAAGAGCAAAGGTTTAAGCAGAGCCGCTGAGAAAATCAGAAAGCATTTTGCGTATCTTCCTAATTTTATTAAAGAGTTAAAGAAGACACTTCTGATGCAAAAAGGTCTGCTTGTGATTGCAGTTGTGCTTTTGTATATAGTAACCGCTGATTTCGGAGTGGCAGGGAAAGCTGAGAAGGGACAGCTGGAAATGGCTGAGTATTACAGTTTTGCAGAGGGAGACGCGTATCAGAGAACTGACGAATATGTAGAAAGCACAATTAAGTGGATTGATGAAGCAAAAAAAACGGCGGCACAGCTGGAAGAAAAGGGCGATTTAACAGGCAGTAATGATATTTTAAACAGAATAAAAGAAAAAGAAAGTATTCTTAATAAGGTTTCAGAGGAGAGCGCAAGGATTAAGCAGCTTAATCAGAGAGGAATAGCTTCTGCGGGAATTCTGGATACATATAAATATGAAAAAAGATACGGCGCCAGAATGAATACCTATTATCAGAATTTTGTCCTCGCAGGTTTTTTTGTTATAATTTTTCTTACCTGTAAAACCTTTTCAATAGAGCTAAGAAGCAGAATGGCTTCAATTATCAGGACAACGGATTTCGGACGGGGAAAATACCTCAGAACAAGAATATTTACAGGTGTAATGATTGTTGAAGCGGTTGTTATATTTGAAAATGTAATTCAGTTTATAAAGGTTAATAATGTTTTTTCTCTTAAAGACTATGAGAGAGCATTGGCTGTACAGAGTATAAGCTGTATGGAAAATTGTCCTTTAAGTTTATCAATATTTCAGTTTGAGATTGTGCTTATAATATACAGAATGGCAGTATACGGACTTACGGCGCTGTTTATAATCGGATTGTCGATGTATTTAGAGGAGAGCGGCGTATTTTTTGTGAGTATTATTGCATTTCTGCCATATATTTTAAGCAGTATCGGAATTAAGAGCTTTGAAAAATTTTCGATAGTAAGGCTTACCGCTGGAGTTGAGTGCTTTCAGAGTCCGGGAGGTATAGGCGAAATTATTATTTTTATTGCGGTGCTGTCAGCTCTTGCGGCAGTGTCTGTAAGAATGGCGGTGGTAAAATGGCAGAGGCAGTGATTGAGGTAAAGAATTTAAGCAAAAAATACGGAAGCTTTGCGGCGCTCAAAAATGTTGATATTAAGCTGGAAAAAGGAATATATGCATTTTTGGGTTTAAACGGTGCGGGGAAAACAACATTTATCAATTTGCTCACGGATAATATATCAAGAACTTCAGGAAATATATTTTATAACGGTACTGAGATAAAAAGGCTTTCGGGAAAATACAGAAAAAAGATCGGATATATGCCTCAGGAGCAGGGTTATTACGGGGATTTTACAGGCAGGGAGTATCTTTCGTATATTGCGGGGCTTAAAGGCGTCAAAAACAAAAAAGATAAGGTGGGAAAGCTGCTCTCGCAGTTTAATCTTGAAGATAAGGCAGATATAAAAATAAAAAAATATTCGGGAGGAATGAGGCAGAGAATTGTGCTTGCGCAGACAATGCTTGACGATCCCTTGATTATTATTCTGGATGAGCCTACTGTCGGGCTTGACCCGCTTGAGAGAAGACGTTTCAAGAATTATATTAAAGAAATTTCAAAAGAAAAAATAGTTATATACTGTACTCATATTATAAGTGACGTTACAGACCTTGCAGACAAATTGGTTTTTATGAAAAACGGTGAGCTGGTAAAGGTATGCGGGATAAATGAAATTATGGATGAGACCGAATGCGGAGACAAAAGTCTGGAAACGGTTGTACTTTCATATATAAACTGATTTAAAAGGTGGAATATACAATTATGAATATTGTATATTCCGTTTTTATTATATAGGAAAGTTCTCTGAACTTTCCATAGAATAAAAATGCTCCGCGCCTCGCGAAAGAGTTCGCTTGCGAACTCTTTGTTCTGTTAAAAATATAACAGCTTCCGTCTATTATTTATTAAAATATACACAAAAAAAAGTAGATTTTTGTAATATATTGATTTAAAATATCATTTGGATAATATATTTATAAGGAGTAGTGTGTCATGGGTAAATGTACATTTAAAGGCGGAGTACATCCCTTTGATGGCAAGGACTTTTCAAAAGATAAGCCTATCAAAGAGTTATTCCCGGAAGGCGATATGGTATATCCCCTTTCGCAGCATATCGGCGCGCCGGCTGTTCCGGTTGTGTCCAAAGGCGATTATGTGCTTGCCGGACAGCTTATAGCTGAGGCAGGAGGTTTTGTTTCCGCTAACATTCATTCATCTGTGTCGGGAACGGTTAAGGCTATTGAGCCTAGAACACTGGCGACAGGCGGAAAGTGTAATTCCATTGTGATTGAAAATGACGGCGAATATAAGGAAGTAGAGTATGAACCAAAGACGCTTTCAGAACTTTCACGGGAAGAGATAAGAGAAAGAATCAAGGCGGCAGGTGTCGTAGGTATGGGCGGAGCAGGTTTCCCTACTAATGTGAAGCTCACGCCTAAAAATCCTGAAGAGATTGACTATATCATAGTGAACGGTGCCGAGTGTGAGCCTTATCTTACGTCTGATTACAGAAGAATGATTGAAGAGCCTGATAAGGTTGTAATGGGCTTAAAGGTTGCACTTGCTCTGTTTGACCATGCAAAGGGTATTATAGGAATTGAAGATAATAAGCCTGAGGCAATCAGAATTATGCAGGAGAAGGTTGCAAACGAGCCGGATATTGAGGTTAAGGTATTGAAAACCAAGTATCCTCAGGGAGGTGAGCGCTGCCTTATATATGCTACAACCGGAAGAAGCATCAATTCATCAATGCTTCCGGCTGACGCGGGCTGTATTGTACATAATGTCGACACAGTTTTTTCTATTTATATGGCTGTTATTGAGGGAAAACCGCTCACAAAGCGTATTGTAACCGTGACCGGCGACGGAGTTAAGGAGCCGGGCAATTTTTATGTATGGCTTGGCATGAATTACAGGCAGCTTATAGACGCGGCGGGAGGACTTGTAGGTACACCTGAGAAGTTTATTTCAGGCGGTCCTATGATGGGATTTTCTATGTACAGTCTTGATGTTCCTGTTGTAAAGGGAAGCGCCTCACTTCTTGTTATGCAGAAAGATATTGTATCTCACATTTCGGCTTCGGCATGTATCAGATGCGGAAGATGCGGTGAGGGATGTCCTAGCCATCTGCTTCCTGCAAAGCTTGCAGGTTTTGCGTCAAGAGGCGATGAGTCAGGCTTTACAAAGTTTGACGGTATGGAGTGCGTGGAGTGCGGAAGCTGTTCATATATCTGTCCGGCGAAGAGACCGCTTACACAGCAGATTAAAGCCATGAGAAGAACTATTATGGCAAACAGAAAGAAAAAGTAAAGGGAGGATTCAAAGTGAGCGAATTATTTAACGTATCGGCAAATCCTCATGTACGAAGCAAGGATACAACACAGACAATTATGAGGGACGTTCTGATTGCCCTGACGCCTGCTAGTATATTTGGTATTTATAATTTCGGAGTGGACGCTCTGATCCGTATTATTGTGGGTATCGCAGCATGTGTTGCCTGCGAGGCTCTCTATGAGTATTTTATGCACAAGAAAATTACAGTATCAGATTTAAGTGCCGCGGTTACAGGGTTATTGATAGCATTAAATATTCCGTCTACCTTAAATGTCGGATTTGAGATTGTGGGATGTGTATTTGCTATTATTATTGTAAAACAGCTTTTCGGTGGTCTGGGACAGAATTTTATGAATCCTGCTCTTGCGGCAAGATGTTTTTTGCTTATCGCATTTACTGGACCTATGACGAATTTTGTGACTGATACATTTTCGGGAGCGACACCTCTGGCAGTTCTTAAGCCGGGTGCGGAGCCGGGAGAAGCTACGAGCCTTCTCACATTATTTATCGGAAATCATGCCGGTGTAATCGGTGAGACATCTGTTGTCTGTCTTTTAATAGGTGCTGTGTATCTGCTTGTGCGCAGAGTTATCTCATTGAGAATTCCGGCAGCATATATTTTGACGTTTGCGGTATTGATTTTCTTGTTGGCTCCAGGACATCAGTTTGATGCGATGTATATGCTTAAGGAAATCTGCGGTGGCGGACTTATTTTAGGCGCGTTTTTTATGGCTACAGACTATGTTACATCTCCGATTACTCCGAACGGAAAGATTATATTCGGTGTAATTCTGGGATTTCTCACTTTCCTGTTCAGAATGTACGGAGGCTCTGCAGAGGGTGTATCATATGCGATAATATTCTCAAATATACTAGTGCCTCTTATTGAAAAGGTTACTGTTCCTAAGTCATTCGGTAAGAAAAAGCCGGCAAAGGAGGCGAAGTAAATGAATAAGATTATTAAAGATGCTTTTATTTTATTTGCTATAACGCTGGTTGCCGGAATTGTTCTTGGGGCAGTTTACAATATTACTAAAGGCCCTATTGCCGAACAGAATGAAAAGACTAAGCAGGCAGCCTATAAGGAAGTTTTAGCTGATGCAGACAGTTTTGAGGCTATTGACAATGAAAAGTATTCAGAGGAGAATCTTGTTTCATTGGTATCATCGTTAAAGGATACCGAAGAGGATTTTTCCGCAGATGAGGTTACTGATGTTGTTGCCGGAGTAAAGGACGGTAAAATTGTCGGTTTTGTTGTGACTATTGTGGCAGGAGACGGCTATTCAGGTGATATTCAGTTTTCTGTAGGTGTTTCTTCAGATGGCAAGTATACGGGAACTTCAATCCTTTCTATAAATGAAACTGCGGGTCTTGGCATGAGAGTAAAAACAGACCCTAGCTTCCTTTCACAGTTTGTCGGAGTTACTGTTGATAAGTTTACGGTTGTAAAGGACGGAAGCGGAAGCTCGTCAGATGATAAGATTGATGCCATCGGTGGCTCTACTGTCACGTCAAAGGCCGTGACAAAGGGCATTAATGCTGCGCTGGCAGTTTATAGGGATTTAATATCTGAAAATGTAAAGACGGTAGGAGGTGCTTCAGTTGAATAAGTGTGTTGAGAGAATTTATAACGGTTTAATCAAAGAAAATCCTACATTTGTTCTGACACTGGGAATGTGTCCGACGCTTGCTGTTACAACATCGGCAATTAACGGTATAGGTATGGGACTTTCTTCAACAGTAGTTTTGGTTATGTCAAATTTAATGATTTCACTGCTTCGAAAGGTTATTCCTGACGGAGTCCGTATGCCGGCTTTTATTGTTATTGTTGCGTCGTTCGTTACGGTTGTGCAGTTCCTTATGCAGGGCTACCTTCCTGATTTGTACGATTCACTGGGAATTTATATTCCGCTTATAGTTGTAAACTGTATTATCCTCGGTCGTGCCGAAGCCTACGCTTCAAAAAATCCTGCAATACCTTCAGCATTTGACGGACTGGGTATGGGATTAGGATTTACATGCGCAATTACTATTCTTGGTGCTATAAGAGAGCTTATTGGGGCAGGAACAATATTTTCAACAGGAAGCTCAGCACTTGTGGATTTTACTGAAATGGGCTTTACTCCTGCAAGTATTTTTATTCTTGCTCCGGGAGCATTCTTTGTTCTTGCAATGTGTATTGCGACTATGAATCGTATTAAGAGAAAACACGGCATGAAGCCTGCTGAGGTTCCGGATTATATCGGTGATGCCGAAGATGACACAAAAGAACAGTAAACCAGGAGGGAAAATAAATGAATTTACTTATAATCGCAATCAGTGCGGCACTTGTAAATAATGTCGTTTTAAGCCAGTTCCTCGGTCTGTGTCCGTTCCTCGGCGTGTCAAAGAAGATTAACACTGCAGCAGGAATGGGAGGCGCCGTTATAGGTGTTATAACAATATCTTCTGCGCTGTGCAGTCTGATATATGACTATATTTTAGTACCGCTTGATTTAACGTATTTGAACACTATTGTATTTATCCTTGTAATAGCTGCGTTGGTGCAGTTTGTGGAAATGGTGCTGAAGAAATGTTCACCGGCTCTTTACGAGGCGCTTGGTGTGTATCTTCCTCTTATTACAACAAACTGTGCAGTACTGGGTATTGCG
>CASFUI010000055.1 GCA_949297565.1 uncultured Eubacteriales bacterium | reverse complement strand
TGGCAGAAGAGCAGTACGGGAAATATCTCGGACGTACAGGGGATAACTGTTGAAAATCAGGCGGTAACGGGAGACGGCAGTATCTCGCTGGAATTTGACGCCGAGGATTTAGATGCGTCATATAATGAGTCAAACTGTACAAAAATAACATTATCGGGAAATTCGGCATCAGTAAACGGAAACGGGGCAGCTGCGGAAAACGCGGCGGTTACAATTACATCATCAGGGACTTATATTTTGTCAGGGACATTGAGCGAGGGGAGCATAAAGGTAAGCAGCGCGGATAACGGAACGGTAAGGCTTATATTTAACGGGGTTGACATTTCAAATTCGTCTCAGTCTCCTGTTGTTGTGGAGAATGCAAAAAAGGTTATAATTACGCTTGCTGACGGAACTGTGAATACGGTCACTGACAGCACACGCCAGTCGGTGGAGGATGAGGATTACTCGGCAGCTATTTCCTCAAAAGAAGATATGGTAATTAACGGAACGGGAACTCTTATTGTAAACGCGGGCTACAGAAACGGTATAAAAAGCTCGGATGATTTAAAAATAGTTTCGGGAAATTTTAAAGTCACAAGTGCAGAGGACGGTATTATCGGAAAGGATCTATTGGGAATAATGGACGGTGATTTCACAATAGATGCAGGCTGTGACGGTATGAAGTCCACCTATGACACAGACACTTCAAAGGGAAATATTATTATAACAGGTGGTAATTTTAATATTAAATCTGAAAATGACGGTATTCAGTCGGAAAATATTTTGTCCATAACAGGAGGAACATTTAATATTGTGACAGGAGAGGGAGCAGCCGCTTCGTTATCAAGGTCTAATGAGAGCGGAATGACAGGAGGCAGCCGTTTCGGAGGCGATTTTAATTTCGGAAACAGCTCATTGACTACTGACACGGAAAGCATTAAGGGCGTCAAAGCCGTAAACGCAATATATATCACCGGGGGAATATATGTTCTTGACTGCGAGGATGACGGAATTCACTCTAACGGAACAGTTATCATATCAGAGGGAAATCTTACAATAAGCAGCGGGGATGACGGGATCCATGCGGATGAAGTTGTACAGCTTGACGGAGGTACTATTGATATAAAGACGAGTTATGAGGGAATAGAGGGAACGCAGATTACAATAAACGGAGGTGATATTTCTGTTACGGCAAGTGATGACGGGTTAAACGCGTCAAGCGGCGACAGTACAGGAAGCGCTGCTCCCGGCGGTATGGGAGCCGGCGCAAACAGCGCTTCAGGCTCGTCAGGCAGCAGTATTATGCTTAATATCAACGGCGGAAATATTTTTGTAAACGCCGGCGGCGACGGTATTGATTCTAACGGCTCTGTGTCAGTGTCTGGCGGAAATATAATTGTGCTGGGGCCAACAGACAACGGCAACACGGCGCTGGATTTTGAAAATGAATTTACATTTTCAGGCGGTACATTAATGGCATTCGGCTCAAGCGGTATGCTTGAAACACCGAGCAGAGCTTCAAACGGCTGCTGTATTGTGGCTGCTTTCACGTCACAGAGCGCAGGCACAGAGTTTTCGCTTAAGGATTCTTCGGGAAATACAGTACTCTCATATACTCCTTCAAAGAGTTATTCGGCAGCAATAGTATATTCTGAAGAAATAAAAAGCGGAAGCGTGTATACATTAAGCGCAGGAAGCGTCAGTCAGTCGATAACGGCAAATGAAGGCATCACGAGCAGCGGCGTAAGCGGAGGTTTGGGAGGATTTAAAGGAGGCGGAGCCGTTGGCGGAAATTCAGGAGAAGTGCCCGGAGGCAGAAGATAGTTTGAAAAAGCATACCGTGACAGTTAAAACTCTGTAAGTAAAGTCAAGTTAAAAAAAATCCCGCTTAGACTGCCAAAGTGAAGTCTAAGCGGGATTTTCAACTTAAAATATTACTGGAAATCTACTATGTTTACCCAGTGTTCAAGGAGTTCTTTCTCTCCTGCCTTATTTTTTGTCATACGTGCGGCTGCAACAATAGGGAGCCAGCCTGTGACATATGTCTGGTTTGTGCCTGTAATTTCACAGAAATCTGCCATATAGAGGTCTGCGATGCTGCCATCTACACCTTCAAAGCTGTCTCCGTACTGGAGTTTGAGCATAAGATATGTATTGGCAATATCGGCACTGGCATTTCCCTGAGTTGCATGTACCCAGTCAACAGCAGTAATGTCTGTAATATTTGCCTCATCATCTGTGTGAACAATGATATTGTCAGGACAGTAGTCGCCGTGGCAGAGTTTAGTATGCTTAGGCATTGTGTTGAGTCTTGTGAGAAGCTCATACTTAATTGAACTGTCAAGCTCCTTTAAATCATTAATCTGACGTACAAGCTTATCCTTTAACTTTAAGAGCAAAGGATTGGTTTTCTTCTGAAATTCAATCTGGTATTCAGCCATTTTGCGGATATATGCGGCGGCTTTTTCAGGATGTTTTGAAATAAGCTCTGTAAGTGTTATTCCGTCGATATATTCGCTTGTTATTGTCCACTGACCGTTTTCTACTGACACTGCCAGAAGCTTTGGAATATCGACGCCTGCGTCTTCAACGCGCGCAGTGTTGAGAGCTTCATACAGAACGTCAGATTTGTTGTAATCTGCAGCAAAAATCTTTTTGGCAGTTCCGTCCTCTACATATACGGATTTCATTTCATTTTGTGAAATACATTTTTTCATGTAAAAACTCCTTTCTGATTAAACGTGCGGCCCTGCTTTGCAATAATATAAATTGCAAAGCAGAAGCAGGTGTTTTATGAGATATTTTTTATACTTCGACAGGCTTGCCATAATAAGCCTTTAAATACATGGCTTTTATTTCCTTCATGAGCGGATATCTAGGATTTGCTCCGGTACACTGGTCATCAAAAGCCTGTTCTGTCATCTCGTCGAGAGTGCGCAGGAATTCTTTTTCATCCACTCCGTAATCTCTGATTGTCTTCTTTATGCCTACCTTTTCCTTGAGTTCCTCGATAGCAGCTATAAAGTTCTCAAACTTCTCGTTGTCGTTCTTTCCAGGAATTTTTAAGAAATCGGCACATTCAATATAGCGCTCCTTGCAGTGCGGATACTGGTACTGTGAGAACGTACCCATTTTTGCCGGAACTTCTGCGGCGTTAAAACGCATTACCTCAGTGATAAGCAGCGCGTTCGCAACTCCGTGAGGCAGGTGATGATAAGCGCCGAGCTTGTGAGCCATAGAGTGGCATACGCCGAGGAATGCGTTTGCAAATGCCATACCTGCGAGAGTTGAAGCTGTTGCCATCTGCTCACGAGCCTTAACATCGTTTGCTCCGTTTTCGTAAGCCGAAGGAAGGTATTCAAAAATATTTTTCATAGCCTTGAGAGCGAGACCGTCCGTATAGTCAGTTGCCATAATAGAAGCGTAAGCCTCAAGCGCATGTGTGAGAGCGTCGATACCTGATGCTGAGGTAAGCCCCTTAGGCTGATTCATCATCATATCAGCGTCTATGATTGCCATTTTCGGAAGCAGTTCATAATCAGCAAGAGGATATTTGATGCCGGAATTCTGGTCTGTGATAACGGCAAAAGGCGTAACCTCTGAGCCTGTACCTGATGATGTCGGAACTGCTATAAAATATGCCTTCTCACCCATTTTAGGGAAGGTATAGATACGTTTGCGTATATCCATAAAGCGCATTGCCATGTCCATGAAATCCACATCCGGATGCTCATACATAACCCACATGATTTTGCCGGCATCCATAGCAGAGCCGCCGCCTATTGCGATTATGCAGTCAGGCTCAAAAAGTCTCATAGCTTTAGCGCCCTCCTCTGCACATGCCAGAGTAGGGTCCGGTGCCACATCGTAGAAGGTTGTGTGCATAATGCCCAGCTCATCAAGTTTGTCTGTCACACATTTTGTGTAGCCGTTCTTGTAAAGGAACTGGTCTGTTACAATAAATGCCTTTTTCTTTCCCAGAACGTTTTTGAGTTCGTTGAGGGCAACAGGGAGGCAGCCCTTCTTAAAGTATACCTTTTCAGGCGCGCGGAACCACAGCATATTTTCTCTCCTTTCAGCTACTGTTTTGATGTTAAGCAGATGCTTTACACCGACATTTTCAGAGACGGAATTGCCGCCCCAAGAGCCGCAGCCGAGCGTGAGCGAAGGAGTCATTTTAAAGTTATACAAATCGCCGATTCCGCCGTGTGACGAAGGTGTGTTGATTAAGATACGGCATGTTTTCATTGCCTCGGAGAATACGGCAATTTTCTCTGACTCTGTTGATGTGTTGATATAAAGAGAAGAAGTGTGTCCGTAGCCGCCGTCAGCGATGAGATGAGCAGCTTTGTCAACAGCGTCATCAAAATCCTTAGCTTTATACATTGCAAGGACAGGAGAGAGCTTTTCGTGAGCAAACTCTTCTGACAGGTCAACCGATGTAACCTCTCCGATTAATATTTTTGTAGCTTCAGGAACGGATACTCCTGCAAGCTGAGCAATGGTATATGCGCTCTGACCTACAATCTTTGCGTTAAGTGAGCCGTTGATAAGTATAGTCTTGCGTACCTTGTCGAGCTCAGATTTTGAAAGAAAATAGCAGCCGCGTGCAGTAAACTCATCCTTTACGGCCTTGTATATCTTAGTGTCAACGATAACTGACTGCTCTGAAGCGCAAATCATACCGTTGTCAAATGTTTTTGAATGTATAATTGAATTGACGGCTAAAACAACGTCAGCGGAAGCGTCAATAACAGCAGGAGTGTTGCCTGCGCCTACGCCGAGAGCCGGTTTTCCGGAAGAGTAGGCTGCCTTGACCATACCCGGACCTCCGGTTGCAAGAATAATATCTGCTTCTTTCATAAGCGTATCAGTCAATTCCAGTGAAGGAATATCAATCCATCCGATTATACCCTTTGGAGCTCCGGCCTTTACGGCTGCTTCAAGAACAACCTTCGCGGCTTCGATTGTAGAGCGCTTTGCTCTTGGATGCGGACTGATTATAATTCCGTTTCTTGTCTTTAAACATATTAATGTCTTGAAAATAGCGGTAGATGTAGGATTTGTCGT
>CASFUI010000054.1 GCA_949297565.1 uncultured Eubacteriales bacterium | reverse complement strand
TTCTCGGAAGCGGCTTTGACCCCGGTGTTACAGGTGTTTTTTCAGCATATGCAATGAAACATGAGTTTGATGAAATCAATTATATAGATATTCTTGACTGCAACGGAGGCGACCACGGATATCCGTTTGCAACAAACTTTAATCCTGAAATTAATATTCGTGAGGTTTCTGCAAAGGGCAGTTATATTGAGGACGGCAAATGGATTGAAACAGAGCCAATGGAGATTAAAAGAGTCTATAATTTTGACGGCGTTGGCGAAAAGGATATGTATTTGCTGCATCATGAAGAACTGGAATCCCTTGCACTTAATATTAAAGGCATAAAAAGAATACGTTTCTTCATGACATTTGGTCAGAGCTATCTCACTCATCTGAAGTGTCTTGAAGATGTTGGAATGACATCTATCGAGCCGATTGATTTTGAGGGACACAAGATTATTCCGCTGCAGTTTTTAAAGGCGGTGCTCCCGGACCCGGCATCACTCGGACCAAGAACTGTGGGAAAGACTAATATAGGCTGTATTTTTTCAGGCAAAAAGGACGGAAAGGACGTATCATATTACGTTTATAATATGTGCGACCATCAGGAGTGCTATAAGGAAGTCGGCTCTCAGGCGGTTTCCTATACAACCGGTGTTCCTGCAATGATAGGCGCAATGATGGTTATGACAGGAAAATGGAACAAGCCGGGTGTATTTAACGTGGAAGAGTTTGACCCGGATCCGTTTATGGAAGCGCTTAACCGTTTTGGGCTGCCGTGGGTTGAAAATTTCCATCCGCAGACAGTTGATTAATCAGATTGGAAAGTAAATAGTGGAAAAGATTAATTTTAATGAAATAAAAACGCCTGCATACATTGTTGACGAGCGTCTGCTGGAAAATAATCTGCGCGTGCTGCGGAGTGTTTGTGACAGGACAGGCTGTCGTATACTTTTGGCACAAAAGGGATTTTCAATGTATTCCCTTTATCCTCTGATAGGAAAATATTTGTGCGGGACAACGGCTAGTTCGCTGTACGAAGCAAGACTCGGACATGAGGAAATGCACGGTAAAGAAACACATATTTTTTCGCCTGCCTACAAAGAAAATGAATTTGCGGAAATATCAAGGCTGTGCGACCATGTTGTGTTTAATTCTGTCACACAGTATCAGAAGTTTAAAAAGCAGGCTCTGCAGTCCGGGTGCGGCTGCGGTATAAGAGTCAATCCGCAGTATGCAGAGGTTGAGACGGAAATCTATAATCCATGCTGCGCCGGCTCCAGGCTGGGCACAACGCTTGAAGTGTTTGAGAGAGATTTGAAGGATAATCCCGATGGACTTGACGGTATAACTGGACTTCATTTTCATGTTATGTGCGAGCAGAATTCTGACACTCTGGAGCGGGTGCTTGAGCATGTTGAAAAAAAATTCGGAAGCTATATGAAGCTTTCTCAGATTAAGTGGGTGAATTTCGGCGGCGGTCATCATATCACCAGACCGGATTATGATATAGAAAGACTTGTGCGCTGTATTAATCATATTCAGGATACATACGACGTTTTGGTTTATCTTGAGCCGGGCGAGGCGGTCGCTCTTAACGCCGGATATCTTGTGGCATCAGTTATGAGTGTGCAGCGAGAGAATTTTAAGGCTGTATATGACGGAAAGGAGTATGAGGCGCGCGCGGCAATTCTTGATGCATCCGCGGCCTGCCATATGCCGGATGTTCTTGAGATGCCTTACCGTCCTGAGATTATCGGCGCGAAGCT
>CASFUI010000053.1 GCA_949297565.1 uncultured Eubacteriales bacterium | reverse complement strand
TTATTTTATAATAGGGGCGGATTCTCTTTTCTCTATCGATAAATGGCATGAAGCTGACTTTGTTATGAAAAACTGCCGGCTTCTCGCTGCAAACCGAGATGACATTCCTGATGATACAATTTATCAACGAATAGCCTATCTGAAAAATTTTTATGATGCGGATGTTGAGGTTATTGATGTGCCAAACCTGCCATACAGTTCAACCGAAATACGCAGCCGTATAAAAAAAAGGCAGTCAGTCAGCGGAATGATTGCACCTGATGCGCAGGAATATATTTTGAAGAGGAAACTGTATTTAAATAACTGAAATTTGTCAAATGGAGGTTGAGATTTATGGATAATGCGTATATACAAGCTTTGCGAAAGGAAGTAAAAAAAGCATTTAAAAACAATAAGGCTCGTTACTGGCATACCATCGGTGTGGCTAACACCTGCGCATGTCTTGCTATGCGTTACGGTGCAGATATGGAAAGGGCATTTGCCGCAGGTCTGCTGCATGACTGTGCAAAATGTTATTCCGACCAGGAGCTTTTAAAGGCATGTGAAAATTACAGCATTGATATATCTCCTTCTGAAAATGTCAGTCCTTATCTTTTGCATGCAAAGCTGGGCGCATATTATGCACGGACACTATACGGAATTGATGATGACGAAATATGCAGTGCAATCAGATACCACAGCACAGGCCGTCCGGGAATGACAAGACTTGAAGAAATTGTATTTATAGCTGATTATATTGAGCCTTTCAGAGATAAGGCGGATAATCTTGATGAAGTTCGCAAGATAGCTTTTGAGGATATAACAGAGGCAATATACAAAGTTACTAAGAGTACGCTTGATTATCTTAAAAAAAATAATAGTCCGATAGATTCTATGACAGAAGAGACTTGTAAATATTACAGCGATTTATTAAAAGCGCGCAGTAACAATTCAGAAACGGAGGAAAACAATGTCTGATAACGAAAGAGCAAAACAAATGGTAAAGACCGCCGTTAAGGCAATGGAAGACAAAAAGGCTGAGGACATACGAATTATTGATATACGCAACGTATCTGTTATAGCCGACTATTTTATTATAGCAAACGGAAATAATCAAAATCAGGTGCAGGCGATAGTTGACAATGTTGACGAGCAGCTCCACAAGGCGGGATTTTCAGAGCCTAAAGTCGAGGGATACAATACGGCAAGCTGGGTTCTTCTTGATTATAATGATGTTATTATCCATGTATTTTCTAAGGAAGACAGATTATTCTATAATCTTGAAAGAATATGGCGTGACGGCAAAGAGATTAATGCCGATGAGCTGTAAAAATTCAAATAAAATTATATAGAAACAGATTGATTTTAAAAACAGATTTTATTTTAATGCCCCGCTGGCTTTCAGCGGGGTTTTTATATTGAAGTTTATTTTTGTTGAAGCAAATCAAAGCCCTGATAAATTAATACGTATAAGTCCCACTACCTTGCCTATAATCTCACATGAGTCTACGATAATAGGCGACATATAGTCATTTTCAGGCTGAAGACGAATATGTCCGTCCTCTTTAAAAAATCTTTTGACTGTGGCAGCATCATCGACAAGCGCGACGATAATTTCGCCGTTATGAGCTGTATCCTGCTTGCTGATAATTATATTATCACCATCATATATTCCGGCATTAACCATGCTTTCTCCTTTTACCGTGAGCATAAATAACTCTGTATTAGGCATAAACTCTGCGGGAATAGGAAAGTAGCTCTGAATGTTCTCGACTGCCAAAATAGGCTCACCTGCGGCAACTCTGCCCACGAGAGGAACATTGATAACCTCGCGCCTTGTAAGATTAAAATTGTCATCGATAATCTCTATAGCTCTCGGCTTGGTTGGATCCCTTCTTATATAACCGTTTTTTTCCAGTGTCTCTAAGTGTGCGTGAACTGAAGATGTTGACTTTAAGTTTACAGCCTCACATATATCTCTCACTGAAGGCGGGTAACCCTTATTTAAAATCTGTGACTTTATGTATTCCAGAATCTCCGTCTGTTTCTTTGTAATTCTTCCATATGCCATAAAAATAGTACCTCCCGATATTTTCCTCTTATATTAAATTATCTTCAAAATATAATATTTTTGTTTATTATAACATCTATCATAAAATAAATCAAACATATTTTCCGAAAAAATGTTCGGAAATTTTGTTCGTTTTTGTTGACAAACAAATGTTCACATTTTATAATCTAATCATACATAAGAACATTTATTCGGAACAGAAGTTCTTTTATATGAATGGAGGAATACATATGAATGGTCATATACACTCAAGAAAAACAGCAGTAAGAGCTCTCGGGACATCAGCATTTAGAACATATGCAGGAAAAAGAACATGCAAAGCACGCGGATATGCATTTATAACAGTTATTCTGGCTGTACTGATGATTGTTGCAATAAGCGTTTACGGAATTTTAATAGTAAATGCCTCAAATAATGACAATAAAGAGAAGCTTAACCGTTACTATACCAGCATAACAGTTAAGGCGGATGATACTTTGTGGAATATTGCTCAAGAGTATGCGTCGTCTAACGAGAGCAGACAGAGTTATATCAATAATATCAAGCTACTCAATAATATGACAGATGACACAATTTATTCAGGGCAGGATATATTGATTTATTATTACTCCGAAGATATTAAAAAATAGTATTATGTAGAAAATTTCATCTCCGAATGGTATAATGTGCACAGAGCATTAATTTTTGCGATTATTGCACACGAAGCTATTACAAGATAAAAACAAAACGGAGATAAAATTCATGACATTTAACGATTTATCTATAAATTCTTCTCTTATTGAGGCACTTAAAAAGCAGAATATAAATGAGCCTACGCAGATACAGCGTAAGGTCGCAAAGCCTGTTTTTGAAAATCGTGACGTTATAGCTTGTTCAAATACAGGCACCGGAAAGACACTGGCATATCTCTTGCCGGTTTTATCAAAAATTAATTCTGAAGAGCGCAATGTTCAGGCTGTTGTACTTGTTCCGACTCAGGAGCTTGCCGCACAGGTAAATACTCAGATTTCAGTTTTATTTAAAGAAGGGAATATTTCTGCAAGTTCAGCTTTATTGATAGGAGATGCAAATATAGCGCGTCAAATTGATGCATTAAAGGCTAAACCTGTTGTGGTTGTCGGCACTCCGGCGCGCATTCTTCAGCTTATACAAATGAAAAAGCTTCATGTACATAATGTGAAAACGCTTATTTTAGACGAAGCCGACAAGCTTATGGACAAAACATATTTTGAGAGTGTTTTGTCAATCAGAAAATCTCTGATGAAACGAACACAGGTTTTATTGTTTTCAGCAAGTATAGGCAAAAGGACAATTAAACAGTCTGATAATTTGACATACAATCCTGTTATTTTTCAGTTGGAAAATGATAAAAAGGAACTTATTCCCAAGACAATAAAACATATTTATGTTATTTCGGACAGACGTGAACGAATTGAGACTTTGCGTAAACTTGCCAAAGCGCTCAATGATGACAAAACCATTATATTTATTAACACTAAATATGATTTAGAAGAAGCTCTCAAGAAGCTAAAATATCATCATTATAATGCAGCAGCTTTGACAGGCGCTATTGACAGGCAATCAAAAAAGAAAGTTCTCGAGGACTTTAAAAGCGGAAGGCTGAGATATCTCCTTGCGACTGATGTGGCTGCCAGGGGCTTACAGATCGACCATATATCTACAATTATCAATGTAAATCTTCCGGAAGAGCCTACCGAATATCTTCACAGAGCGGGAAGATGCGGTCGAAATAATGAGCCGGGCTTATGTGTTTCAATAATAACAGAGAATGAGCTTGATAAAATAAAAAAATATCAAAAGTTATTTAATATAAATATTGTTCAAAAAAGACTTTATAATGGAAAGCTTGTCGCAAAATAGTAATTGTTTAAGGAGAGTACATTTAAATGAAAACAATTAGATTGCTGTATCCGGATTATTTAAGCGGTGGATTGGAAACATATTATTTTGGAGCAAATCTGCTTTCACACATTCTTCCTGAAAATGAAAATCAGCCCTTACTAAAAGTAGATATTGCTCCTCCTGATGGACAGAAATATGAAATAACAGACGGAATTTATGCTAAAAAAGAGGTGATTTCAGGTATTAAGCATGCGATGAATGTTATCGAAAAAGCAAAGCCTGATAAAATTATTACAATAGGCGGTAATTGTATTGTTTCACAGGCTTCTTTTGATTACCTGCACGGAATTTACGATAATGTGGGAATTATCTGGATAGATGCTCATCCTGATGTTTCGACTGTAAAAAATAATTATCCTAATGCACATGCTATGGTATTAGGTGCTCTTATGGGTTACGGTGACAGTTCTCTTTCTGATTTAATGAAAAATCCCAAATTCAAAAGTAATGAGATTTTGTATGTTGGTTTGCAGGGACTGCATGATTATCAGGAAAGATTTTTAAATGATATACATGTAAATTATAGAATACAGACAGAAGAGTTTTTAAGCGATGATGAAATCAAGAATTTTATACATAGGTTTGACCATATATTAGTTCATCTTGATATAGATGTTCTGAATCCATCTCTTTTCCATTCAACATATTTTGCAAATAAGGATTTAATTGGAGACGGAAGCGGCGGCGGCAAAATGACAATTGAGCAGCTTTCATCTATATTGAAATGTATAGCTGATAATGCCGATATTGTCGGATTTACAATTTCAGAATATCTTCCTTTTGATGAATATAAGCTGCATAAAATGTTTGCTGGTATAAAAATGTTTACTGATTGACGATAACCGCAATATTACTTCGTTAAACTTAGATTTAGCGAAGTGATGAATGTGATATAAAATACACTATGCTCTTCTTTTAAGAATTATATAATAGTTTAAACAATAAGCTTGAGAGGGTTATTATGGCAGATTTAAAAACAAAAACATATGCGGAACAACAAAATATTAAATACAGTCAGCAGTTGAATGCGATGCTAAAGATTCTTCCGGAGTTCTGCCGTGAATATTTCAACAGTCTTGAGTATACAAAGCAGCCGCGTACAAAGCTTGCATATGCCAGAGATATAAAAAGTTTTTTTGAATATCTTATAGCTGAATTTCCGGAATATACAGATTATAAATTATCCGACTTTACACTTAAAGATATGGAACATCTGAAAGGTCAGGATATTTCAGATTATCTGCGCTATATAAAAGTTTATGACAAAAACGGCGTAACTCTTACAAACTCCGAACGTGCTGCCAAGCGCAAGCTTTGTGCGCTTCGGCGTTTTTTCGCCTACTACTACCGCTATGAATTAATATCAAATAATCCTACATTGAAAGTGGACATGCCTAAGATACATGACAAGACAATCACACGCCTGGAAATTAACGAGGTAGCTGAATTATTGGATAATGTTGAAGCGGGAAATAAGCTCACAAAGACACAGCTTAAGTATCATGAAAAGTTAAAATGCCGAGATTTGGCTCTTCTAACGCTTTTATTGGGTACTGGTATTCGTGTATCTGAATGTGTAGGTCTTGATATTAATGATGTTGATTTTGACAATGACAGAATAAAGGTTGTAAGAAAAGGCGGAGCTGAAAGTTTTGTGTATTTCGGTGACGAAGTACGTTCTGCCCTTCTCGAATATATGGAGGAACGGGCAACGCTTCAGCCTGAAGCCGGACATGAAAATGCGCTTTTTATTTCATCAAAAAACAAGCGCCTGTGTGTGCGCTCGGTAGAACTTCTTGTTAAAAAATATGCCGGAACTGTCACAACGGTTAAGCATATTACGCCTCATAAGCTTCGAAGCACATATGGTACTAACCTTTATCAGGCAAGCAAAGATATTTATCTTGTAGCTGATGTATTGGGACATAAAGATGTAAATACTACAAGAAGACACTATGCTGAAATTGTGGATGAAAATAAGCGCAGCGCAAGAAATATTGTCCGTCTGCGGACTGAAGCGGATGATAATTAAAGTAAAGAGCATGTTGAATAGCTTAAACAGTCAGTATTTTTAAGCTTTTATAAAATATACCAAAAGCCAATGAGAAAAATTCTCATTGGCTTTCTGTAACCGTTACATATCTGTAATAAGCAAGATTAGTCCCATAATTATCGGA
>CASFUI010000052.1 GCA_949297565.1 uncultured Eubacteriales bacterium | reverse complement strand
GGAGCTGATTTTGTAAAAACCTCAACAGGTTTTAGCAAGGGCGGCGCGACTCTGCGTGATGTAGCGCTGATTAAAAAGATTGTCGGCGACAGAATCAAGGTAAAGGCTTCAGGCGGAATACGAGATTATCATACGGCGATAGCGATGATAGAAGCCGGCGCGGACAGGCTCGGAACAAGCGCGACAGTAAAGATATTGGCTCAGCGCGCAAACAGCTGAAAAACTGAATCAGCGGACAAGCATAAGCACTGAGAAGGTTTTTGATTTTATTTCTTTGAGAGAAATCTGTAAATCATCATCATTGCGTAAATGACAATAGGAAAAACTATGTCCGTGTAAATGAGACCTTTAAATAATGTTTTGGCAGCAGGTGTGTTTATAAATGCTGCTACAAGTGTAATAATTATTAATATGCCCCATAGCACGACAGCTGTGAGAGCGGCGATGCGTTTAAAATTTTTCATAATACTCCTTATTACGGTGAAGGTGTTTTGTGTGTTCAGAATTATTTATCTGTTTCAATTTATAATAACATATTTTAATAAAAAAAACTAATATAAAAACAAGTGTAAAACATGGAGGCTTATAATGGTTAAAAGCGTATTGGATTATCTTGAACAGTCTGCGGCAAGGTTCCCGTCAAAGACAGCGGTTGCTGATGATAAGAGCAGCATGACTTACGAGGAACTTCAGAATAATGCAAAAAATATTGCTGCCGGACTTCTTCCTTATGTAAAGGCGAGACAGGCAGTTCCTGTTTATATGGATAAAAGCTGCAGGGCGCTTGCTCTTTTTATGGGGGCTGTGACAGCAGGCTGTTTTTATGTTATGCTCGACCCAAGCCAGCCGGCAGAGCGTATCAATATGATTTTAGGTACACTTGAGGCTGAGCTTATGGTGGTTGACGAGAAATCAGCCAAAAAGCAGGCAAAGTTTGGTTTCGGGGGTGCTGTCCTTTCTGTGGAGGAGCTTCTGTCACATACGGCGACACCAAGCGAACTTGCCGAGCTTGAAAAAATCCGCTCGGAGGCGCTTGATATAGACCCGCTGTATTCTATCTTTACTTCGGGCTCAACGGGAGTTCCTAAGGGAGTTATTGTAAATCACCGCTCTGTAATTGATTTTATTGATTGCTTTACCGATACGTTTAATATAACTGAAAACGATATATTGGGAAATCAGGCTCCGTTTGACTTTGATGTCTCTGTCAAGGACATTTATTCTGCTTTAAAATGCGGTGCGACTGTTCAGATTATACCAAAGCAGCTTTTTTCATTTCCGACAAAGCTGCTTGATTATCTCGACGATAATAAGGTCACAACACTTGTGTGGGCGGTATCGGCGCTGTGTATTGTGACAACGCTCAACGGCTTTGAATATAAGATTCCTTCATGTATAAACAAGATTATTTTTTCTGGAGAGGTTATGCCGATTAAGCATCTGAATATGTGGCGCAGGGCGTATCCGCAGGCGATGTTTGTAAATGTATACGGACCTACTGAAATAACATGCAACTGTACTTATTATATTGTTGACCGTGAGTATGAGCTTGACGAGACGCTTCCAATGGGAAAGGCTTTTCTGAATGAGCGTGTGTTCCTGCTCGATGATGACGACAGGCTCATAACACAGGAGCAGCCGGGAACGACAGGGGAAATCTGTGTTTCGGGTACTGCCGTCACAATGGGTTATTACAACAATGCCGAAAAGACAAATGCGGCGTTTGTTCAGAATCCTCTCAACAATAAATATAACGAGATAATCTACCGCACGGGAGATCTGGGATATTATAATGAGGATGGTCAGATGTGTTTTTCGTCGAGAAAAGATTTCCAGATTAAGCATATGGGCCACAGAATTGAGCTCGGTGAGATAGATATGGCTATAAATGCGGTTGACGGCGTTGTGAGAGCGTGCTGTATTTTTCATCAGGAGGCAAATAAAATTCTCGGATTTTATGAGGGAGAGGCCGACAAAAAGACGATAACACACGTCCTTATGAGCAAGCTCCCCAAGTTCATGATACCGCAGGAATTTGTGCAGGTAGGCGCTATGCCTATAACAAAGAACGGAAAGATTGACAGAAAACTTCTTCTGGAGAATTATATCGGAGGCGAAAATGCTTAGTATTGAGAAGATAACACAACTTGCGCGTGAAAACGGCACGCCGCTTTATATTTTTGATAAGGATGAGCTGAGTTCAAGGATTGAGTCAATAAGAGAGATTTTGGGTGAAGACGTAGACATATGTTACGCTATGAAGGCTAATCCGTTTCTTGTGGACGCTGCCAGACAGCAGCATGTAAGGTTTGAGGTCTGTTCTCCCGGAGAGTTTTCGATATGCGAGCGTGAGAACGTAGCCATGGCTGACATTGTTTTGTCAGGCGTCAACAAGGAAAAACATGATATAGAGCATGTTATGGATGACTGCGGCGGAGCAGGAATGTATACGGTTGAGTCTTTAAGCCAGTTTGAGCTGCTGTGTAAATGCGCGCAGAATAGAGGAATTATTGTTCCTGTGCTTCTTAGAGTTACAAGCGGCAATCAGTTCGGACTTGACGAAAGGGAGATTGAGCGGCTTGTAAGTGAGCGTGACAGCCATAAAAATGTTGATATACACGGTATTCAGTGCTACACGGGAACGCAGAAAAAAAAGCTTTCGCATATCGTTGAAGAGCTTGAATGGCTGGACGGGCTGTGCGGCAGACTTAAAGAAAAATACGGATTTACAGTGCGCGAGCTTGAATACGGACCGGGACTTTCTGTATCATATTTCGGCGAGGAGGCGTT
>CASFUI010000051.1 GCA_949297565.1 uncultured Eubacteriales bacterium | reverse complement strand
GCTAAAAGCTTCTTCGCATTCATCATACATGGCAATCTTATCAGCGGCTTTTATTGTATCAGTAAAATTATTATCGTCTTTAATATAATCAGTATTAGTATTTAATTCTCTTATATGCAATCACTCCTATTGATATTAAAAATATTATATACAAATAATATAATAAGAAGTGCAAAAAGTCAATGCTAAAAATATAAATATATTTTTAGACATATAAATGCTGATGACTTATATTTTGAAAAATGCTCTGCTCCAAGTATATTTAATTTTAAAGATTTACATATTAATATATAATAACCAACAATTACATGATATTCAGGTTTTAGTGAGGATTAACAGTAATGAACAATAAGGAAAGCGCATCATTCAAAAAATGTATTGCTGTGCGTTTCTCACACTATACTCAGCTTTTCCTTCAAGAGAGCGTTAAAGTCCTCATCGGTAAGAGTTGTGTTATATTCTCTTTCGATTACCTCCTTAAGAGCCTTTTCCTGTTTTTTGTAAAAAGGATAGTCATGTGAGCTGCTGCATTGCTTAGGAGTCATGTAATCATCTCCGTACTTTATCTTCAGTATGCCGTCGAAGCCTGTCGGAACGGGAATATAAGTATTTTCAAATCGCATATTTACTGATGTTTGGTACCATTCTTTGGGAATATGGTAATTCCAGCCGGCTGCGAGGTCAATCATTGAACAGACTTCATCAGAACTATCAGGCTTGCAGGATTGGGAGAGAATATCTACAAGTTTTTTAAATTCGTGATATAGTCTGTTATTCTTGTTAAAACTGATGCCGAACATTTTTTCAAGGCTGCCTGCAAGAGAAACGACCTCAGGGCTGTAAGGCGGCTCAGGCGGTATGCTTGCGGCGGCAGTCATTACCAGATTAATCAGCTCAAGCTGCTGTTTCATTTTGCCGGCGTCTCTTGGAATGTAATCTATAGGAAAAATATCAACGCCGACGACATAAGGGCAGCCGTGAAAATTTTGAAGATAATCTTTGGAAAAATTCATAAATCTTCCTGTTATAACGCGGCATTTCACATTGTCATGCGCAGGGTCATTGTAAAGACTCTTTAACTCAAAGAAATGTGAAAGCTGAGCAGGCGCAACTTCAAGAAATTTTGTGTAATCATCACGGAGCATTCCGATATCAAGGTCATCGTCCCATGGTATAAAACCGTGGTGACGAACTGCCCCGAGAAGAGTTCCCCAGTCCGCAAAAAACTTCAAGCCGTTTAAGCTGCAAATGCGTCTGATTTCTTCAAGCACCTCAATCTGGGCTGCCCACGCGCGTTTCATTTTGCTTTCGATAAAAAACCCGTCTCTTGTTTCGGCGTTAAAATAATCCGGAGAAAAACTAATCATTGTCAGATACCTTCCTCAAAAATCACATTTACTAAATTGCACATAATATTAATGTAATACTATAAGTTTGGTTGAAATATTGATTTTCTTCAAGCCTATCATAACAATATTCACTGAGTCAAGACCGCCCTTCCGTTTGTGAGAGCCGGATAGTCAATCGGCGCTCAGATGAACACACACAAGTATTCTGTATTTATTATTTATTTTATATATTAATAATATATTAAAATGCTTGAGATGTCAATACTAAAATTTAATAAACTATTTTATATAACAAAGTAGTTGGATAAGCAGTTAAGTAACCTGACATGTACTCCGATATAATAATTGGATACCCCGCAGCATACTGCGGGAATAAAAGCATCGGATGCGTATATAATGCGAATGGAGTCGCTTAATTGAGTATTAGTTTTTTGGAGCCCTGCATTTGTATGCGGGGCTTGTTTTATAGAAAAGTTCTCAGTAATATACTATGAAATAAAATGCTTCGCGAGAAAGGAAATGGCGCGCTATATGCAGTTTGGATGCATAGGCAGACGCACGTCATTCTGAAAATTCTGCAAGCGGAAATTTGTTCAATTACAGAGCGGTAAAAATAATGTTTGAGGTATTAAAAATATGGACTTTAAATTGTCAAAGGATTGGAAAGATGTACAGGATTTAATAATATATGGTTTCGGAAAAGTTGCTCACGACAACATTAGATTTTTTAAAAATAACTTTCGGATAGTATACATTGTCGACAGTGACCCGAAAAAATGCGGCTGTGAGTATGAGGGTATTCAGGTTAAGCATTTTGATGAGGTAAAGGATGAACTTAACAGATATAAAATTGTTATTATGACAGCTAACCGCAACGCGCAGTTAGTAGGAGACGAACTTGAGAAACTTGGGCTGGAAAATGGGAAAGACTTCTGCTCAATGGAACTGTTTTTGACAGAGTGGTTTTGGATATATAAAAACAGAGTTTGCCTCATGGAGGTACACAGCACAATAACTTCAAGATGTACACTGAAGTGCAGGCATTGTAATATGTTTATGCCGTTTTATAAAGATCAGGTTGATTATACTGCGGAGGAAATCCTTAGAGATTTAGACCTTCTGTTCAGGAATGTTGATTATATTGCCGCTTACAAACTACTTGGCGGAGAGCCTTTGATTAACAAACAGCTTCCTCAGATGCTTTGTATGATTGGTGAAAAATACACAGACAGGATAGGAAGTATCGGGATAATAACAAACGGAACAATATTGCCGGGAAAAGAGCTGATTGACGCCGCTAAAAAATTTGATGTCAAATTTGATTTCAGCGACTATACAGATGTGGTTGACTATAAAGATAAATTTAATAAGGCAGTTGAAACGGTAAAGCAAGCAGGTTTGCGTTACACTGTAAACAGATCTCTGCGGTGGTGCGATTTCGGTTTTCCTGTAAATAACCGCTGTTACCCTTTTGAGGAGCTCAGGCAGCATATGATGTCCTGTGGACCGATATTTCACGGACTGAATGACGGAAAATATTATTATTGTCATGTTGCATGGAGCGCAGATAAAGCTAAACTTTTATCAACAGTTCCGGATGATTATATAGACCTGACAGAGCTTGAAAACAGCGATAAGGCAAAGGAACTTATTCTTGAACACAGCAGCGGCAATCTTGCAAAAGGCTTTGTAAAGCTGTGCAAGGTGTGCGGAGGCTGCGGCAACGATAACACGGAATTTGTCAGAGCAGCAGAACAGGTGGTGCGGAATGGAATTGAAATCTAAATATGAGATTGAAATAGAAAATTTCAGGAAAGCATTTTCCGATAAAAAAAGTAAGCGTATAGCGGTATATGGAACGGGAAGGAGAACTGCGACTCTTCTTCCGGGTATAAAAGACTATAATATAGTCGGGCTTCTAGACAGGGACAGCAATAATATAGGAAAAGAATTATGCGGAGTTAAAGTTATTTCTATAGAGAATATAAGTGACACGGCAGATTTAATTGTTATTAATTCTGACCCGTCGAACTATGAAATTATTTATAAAAGAATATCATCTGTAAGTATTCCGGTGTTTTATGCCAACGGGGAAGAGGCATATTTAAAAACTGTTGATGCTTCTTATATGGATAATCCATAT
>CASFUI010000050.1 GCA_949297565.1 uncultured Eubacteriales bacterium | reverse complement strand
CAGAAAAGAGCGGTGGAACATTTCAGAGGGGCGGCGATGATTCTTGCCGGTCCCGGAAGCGGGAAGACTACAGTTATAACAAACAGAATTATGAATCTTATTAATACATTTAATGTGTCTCCCGAAAAAATTCTGGTTATTACATTTACAAGAATGGCAGCCTGTGAGATGAAGGAGCGCTTTTTAAAGCTGTCTTCAGGAAATTTTTTAGGACAAAGCTTGTATAGCAAAAGTATTGACGGTGAATATTGCGAGTCTCAAGGTGTAACCTTCGGTACGTTTCATTCAATATTTTTTATGATGCTCAGGCAATTCTGCAATTATAAGTCAGATAACATTGTGAGGAACGGCATACAGAGAAAGTTTTTAAAGGAAGAATTTATTTATAATCAGGTTTCGGCGCATGATGAGAATGGATTAATTGATGATATATTGTCTGAATTTGCAAAAGTTAAGTCAATGTGCGCTTCGAGACATCAATATAAACCGGTAAGCTGTGAGGAGGAGCTGTTTTGGAAGCTTTATTCAGATTACTCTGATTTTTTGAAGAGAGAGCATCTTGTTGACTTTGAGGACATGATGGTTCAGACAAGAGAACTTTTAAGTGAGCGCGGCTCTGTGCTTGATTTTTGGCAGAGCCGATTTGAGTTTATTCTTGTAGATGAATTTCAGGATGTTTCGCCTGTTCAGCTTGAGGTTGTAAAAATGCTCTCTGAAAAGCACAGGAATATTTTTGTGGTGGGAGACGACGACCAGAGTATATATGGCTTCAGGGGCGCGGCACCGGGAGTAATGCAGGATTTTATCAGATATTTCCCGGATGCAGAAGTATTCAGGCTTGATGTGAATTACAGATGCGGTAAATTGATCGTAGACGGGGCGCTTAAACTTATTAATAACAACAGGGATAGATTTTCCAAGAAACTCAGAGCTTACAATCCGGGAGGAATGCCGATAGAATACTATGCGTTTGACAGCATGGCTTCACAGGAGAGTTTTATCGCCGAAAGTTTAAGCACGGTTTGCGGCAAAGAGACTTACGCAGTGCTGACAAGAACTAACGGCGAGGCGGAGGAACTGCTTCGTTATCTTGGCAGGCGCGGAGTTGATGCCTCATATCATGGCAGAAGCAAAAAATTATACGAGCACTGGATTGCATTAGATATTATGGCTTATATAAGGATTGCGTCAGGAAGTACTGAACGAACAGATTTTATCCGCATTTTGAATAAGCCCGCAAGATACATAAGCAGGTTATTTTTTACAGGTAAAACTGTCAATATATCACAGATGATAATCGACATGAAACATAAAGGGTATGTTATTCCTGCGAAGGCGCTTGAAGAGTTAAGCAGGCATATTAAGCTTTTGTCCGGACTGTCTCCGTTTGCCGCGGTTAATTATATAAGAAAAGCTGTCGGATACGATTTGTACATTTCTGAATATGCAAAGGAAAAAGAAGCTGATAAGACGATATTTTTCAGAGTACTCGACAAGCTTCAGTCAGATGCAGGACACTATGGGAGTATAGATGAATGGAGAGCCGCTTTAGATGAGTCAGGGGAACACGTAAAGTCAGGGGTATCGGAGGATTTAAATTCAATCAGTCAAACCTCCCGCAATATTAATATATGTACCATGCACAGGGCAAAAGGACTTGAATTTGATACCGTTATAATTACAAGCGTAAATGAAGGCATCATACCATACGGCAAGGCGGAAACGGAAGAACAGCTTGAAGAAGAACGACGGCTTTTTTATGTGGCTGTGACAAGGGCAAAAACCAGACTGATTATCTGTTCTGTGGCTCAGCGTTATAATAAAAAAATGCAGCCCTCCAGATTTCTGGCAGAGCTGCGGGGGAAAAATAATCTTTTTCAAGACAAAAGGTGATTTTATTCTTCGTCCTCCTCGGCATATAATTCCTCGTATTCCATTGCATCAAGCTCTTCGTCAAAAGCGTCTGCAACTGTCTCATATTCCTCATCAGATTCAATATTCTCAAGCACCGGGTCGCCGTCAGACGTCTCAATGTATCGGTAAAGGTATACTTCATCGTTATCTGCGGCATCACCCTCAAGTGGAAGAAGAGCAATATAATTGCTGTCGCCGGCAGGGAAGATTCTTATAATTGCGCATTCGCATTCAGTTCCGTCGTCAAGAGACAGTGTAACTGTTGTATAATCATTTTTGTTGTTTTCAGCTGTCATACAGACCTCCATAAATAATTAGTTGTGAACTAATGCAACTTTATCAGAATACTTGAGATAATGCAATATAAGTTAGAAAAACTTGAATATAACACCGGATAAACTTAATAAAATTCCGTAAACATATGTCGGAAAGCAATAAAATGTTAAAAAAACTTGCACTATTAAAAGAAAAGGTGTATATTATTAGCAGATTAAGAATGTCAAAGGAGACAATTTTGGAAGCTGCTTCCGGGATTGTCTCTTTTTTTCCTTAGCTAAAGATATATGGAAAGTTGGTAAAGGTATGGATAAAATTGATAAAAAGCTGATTACGTTGCTGCAAAAAGATGCGAGAATGCCGCTTAAAGCATTGGCTGAGAATGTTTTTTTGTCATCGCCCGCGGTGTCCGCAAGAATTGAAAGGCTTGAGAAGGAACAGATTATTGAGGGATATGAGGTAAAGATAAATCAGTTAAAGCTCGGGTATCATATTACTGCATTTATTAATCTTGAAGTTGCACCTGTACAAAAACCGGAGTTTTATCCTTTTATCAAGTCATGCCCTAATGTAGTTGAATGCAACTGTGTCACCGGAAATTATTCAATGCTGTTGAAGGTTGTATTCCCAAGCACTATGGAGCTTGATACATTTATAGGACAGCTTCAGAAATTTGGCCGTACAAGCACACAGATAGTTTTTTCAACGCCTGTCGAGCCCAGAGGAATAGATGTCAATGTTGAGCTTCCGGCGGAAGAATAGTTAAAATTAAAAAAGTATAAAATGGCGCTGCTGCATTGTTTGGCGGCGCTGTTTTTGTTATAATTTGTAATAGCAAATATGCACAAAAATTTTGTGCGAGGAAATGGGGATTAATATGGAGACAACTATGAAGTATCAGCAGAAAGCAGTACTTATCAGAGACAATGTAAACAAAGTAATTGTTGGAAAATCAAATGTTACAGATATGATTCTTACGGCGTTGATTGCCGGAGGGCATGTGCTTTTGGAGGATGTTCCGGGAACGGGCAAGACGATGATTGCAAAGTCATTTGCGGCGTCGCTTGCTTCGGAATTTTCAAGAATACAGTTTACTCCTGATTTACTTCCATCAGATGTTACGGGAATTAATTATTTTAATCAGAAGCAGGGCGAATTTGTGTTCAGAAAAGGACCGGTTTTTGCGAACATTCTGCTGGCAGATGAGATAAACAGAGCTACTCCGCGTACACAGTCGGCTCTGCTTGAGTGTATGGAGGAGCGGCAGGTCACGGTTGACGGCGAGACGAGAAAGCTTGAAGCGCCGTTTATAGTTATAGCGACACAAAATCCGATAGAGACAGCGGGCACATATCCGCTTCCTGAGGCTCAGCTTGACCGTTTTCTTTTACAGGTGTCAATGGGGTATCCGGACAGAGATGAGGAGCTTGAAATAATACGCAGATTTATGTCGGATAATCCGCTTGAGACGTTAGAGGCGGTTTGCAGCAGAGAAGACACAATTAAGATGTCTGAAGAGGCAAAGAATGTGTTTGTTCATGAGGCGATAATGAACTACATTGTAGATATAGCAAATGAGAGCAGAAATCATATTAATGTCGCAATAGGCGTCAGCCCGAGAGGTGTTCTTAATATGGTAAGAGCAGCTCGGGCATATGCATACATTCAGGGCAGGAAGTATGTAGTGCCTGAGGATGTTATCAGGCTTTCGGTTCCTGTATTTGCGCACAGGCTGATTTTAAAGCACGGAATGACAAATCAAGATAACAGAGCTTCTATAATCCAGGATATTTTGGCTAAGACTCAGATTCCAACGGAGGATTGGAGCAAGGTATGATTATAGTGGTTATGTTACTGGGGGCAGCAGTTGTATATATGGTGCTTCGCAGGATATACAGCAGGCTTTGGTATAAGAAACTTACAGTTGAGATAGCTTTTTCAAAAAAGCATGTTGTATGCGGAGAGTCTGTACAGCTTATAGAAGTAGTCACTAATAAAAAGAGGCTTCCTCTTCCGTATATTAATGTTAAATTTCAGGTGAACCGTGCTTTGAAATTTGAGGACGGTGAAGAAAACTCAGTTGTCTCTGATATGACATATAGGAATGATGTGTTTTCGCTTATGATGTATCAGCGTGTGACGAGGAATATACCTGTAAACTGCGGCAGAAGAGGTGTGTACTCTATAGAAAGGGCAGATATGACTTCGTCAGGTCTGTTTATGAATGACATTAACATTATCAGCACAAAGCAGCATGCGTACATTACCGTTTTTCCAAGAAGCGCCGATACACAGAAGCTTTCTGTTTTGTATTCAAAGGTTATGGGAGCTGTTGAGAAAAATAAATATCTCAACCCGGATATATTTGCGTTTCGAGGGATACGTGATTATGATACATCCGATACGATGAATACGATTAACTGGAAGGCGTCGGCGAGAAGCGGACAGCTTATGGTTAATCAGTATCAGGAGACGATGTGTCAGTCGGTATGTATCCTGCTTAATCTTGAGCCGGAAGGGATGCTTAAAGATGAGGTGCTTTTGGAGGAATCCATCTCAATAGCATCCGGTCTTGCGCAGAATTTGATTGAGCAGAGAGTGCAGGTGTCGCTTGTCTCAAACGGAGTGGATTATATAGAAAATGATAGTGTTTGTGTTGATGAGGGAATGGGGCAGGCTCACTTAAACGCCGTCAATACTGCACTGGCAAGAATTGATTTGTCAAAGCAGCCAAAGTCTTTTACTGATTTGCTTCTTAATTTGAAAATAGGTGCAGGAGCGGCGAAGAACCGGGCTCTGTCCGAAAAACAAGATGTTTTGTATGTTATGATTTCACACAGCAGGCGCAGGGATGTACAACTTGCATTTGACAGTCTTACCGGTAAAAACAGCATGTGTGTCTGGATATTGCCTTTTTATCATGAACAGGAGACGGCGCTTGACTATACATGTGCATCTTTAGTGGAATGGGAGGTGCATAAACGTGCGGTTTGATAGGAAAGATAAGTCGGGAGACGAGGTAGGAAGGGTAAAACGCAGCAACGCTGTGCTGTCATTAATTGAACTCGTAATGCAGTGCATACTGTTTGCGTCATTTATTTTTATGGCGTATCTGGGAATATATCACATGACGGGCAGAGAGTTTTTAAGAAGTATGTGGATTATTCCTGCCGTAGTGTTTTTATTTTTAATAAGAAAAAAGACCAAAAAATTCAGTCTGTTTGTGCTGAGCAATATTCTTGTTTTTGTGGCTGCGTGTGTTGTGGCTGAAAACGACAGTCAGCTTTTTGCAAATCTTGTCACGGTAATTTTGCTCTGTGCGTATTCCATATGGCTTAAAAATAACACAATCCAAAGGTTATCCCCTAAGAATATGATTGTCTCTGATGGAAGAACACTTGATGATGCGGAGGCTGCGCTTTCTCAGATTTATGCCGGAGAGGATATGAATGTGTTTTTTGTGGCATCTCCGGCATTCGGGTATATAATAGGTGTATGGCAGAATGTTTCGCTTTTGGTGAATATTGAGGTGGTGTTCTGCATACTGTTTATTGTGCTTAAAATTGTATACAACAATTTAAGTCACTTGGATTATGTATTAAATCTAAACCGAAAGAAAAAAGATTTTCCTGCAAAACAGATAAAACAGGTAAACAAATTTGTTACGGTAACTTCTGCGGTATTGATTTCGCTTGGAATGCTTCTGTTTTATAACGGACAGTACGGGAATATCTTTGAGCTTATGGGAAAGGGAGTCGGTCTTGTTGTCCGTCTTGTTGTAAAGCTTTTTATATTCCTGCTAGGGACTTCCGGGTTTGATACCGGAAGTATGGGCATGACTCAGAATGACACAGAGACAGAGGAGTCGCTGGGAGAAATTGACTGGGAGATGCCTGATTCGCCTGTAATGCAGTCAATTTTTGAGGCATTTGGACTTGTGCTTGTCATTGCAATAGTTATTGCTTTAATTTACATGGTAAGAACTTATATTAAAAACTTTAACCGCACTAAAAAGCTCGGAAACGACTATATAGAGTATATTGTGCCGAATGAGGATACGCAGCATGTCAATAAAATGTCTGCTAATGCCAAAAAAAACGCACCGAGGGATACGCGTTCGGTGAGAAGGATGTATAAAAAAAGAGTACTTAAGGGTACGGGAGGTAAGCCTCCGGAGCCTTTTGCACCGCCAAGCAGTCTGACACTTCAGAATATAACTGATAACGAAGAGCTGGCGGAAAAGATTACGGCAGTTTATGAGAAAGCAAGGTATTCTGAGGAGAGAGTTACGCCTGAGGAAGCATCGGTTTTCAAGGATATTTAATCGGGGGGGAAGCCGCACAACAGGCAAATTCATGCAGGCATGATTTGCCTGTCATACAGCTTATGGCTGAACTGTTAAGTAAGTATTTGGAAAATGCAAAAAACTTCTTGACAGTGTAAGTTTTATAATGTAATATTGTCTCAATAATAAGCAAAAGCAATGAAGAGGAATATTAGATATTAACCGGAGTCAGAGAGTTGTCGGCTGGTGAAAGACAATGGAAGGAAGATATTGAACTCGCCTCAGAGCTGCTATCTGAAAGCATTAATAAGCATCAGTTTAATATTTATGTTGTATTGCAGATGAACAATATGCGAGTAGGCGTAGCCGGAAGCCAACCGTTATAGTGGACAGAATATAAGGCAGAGATGTCCGTATTCAGTGAGTGCACGAGCAATCGTGAATAAGAGTGGTAACGCGTGAGACTGTGGTCTTTCGTCTCTTGACAGTTTTGTGTCATGGGCGGAAGACCTTTTTTACCGTTAAAAATTTGCAGATGCTTTTTATTACCGTGAGCAACGAGCCAGGTGTGCTGTGTTTTATCAGAGGTCATTTGGGGAGTGCCGTGGGCCAAAATTAATAAAAATGGAGGAAAAAAAGATGTTTGATTACAGACAGTATAAGAGAGGCTATTTTATGCCGCCGACAGAATGTATGGACTGGGTTAAGAAAGAGTATATTGATAAGGCTCCGATATGGTGTTCGGTAGATTTAAGAGACGGAAACCAGGCGCTTGTTGAGCCTATGAGTCTTGAGGAAAAGCTGGAGTTTTTCAAGCTTCTTGTAAAGGTTGGCTTCAAAGAGATAGAAGTAGGCTTTCCGGCAGCCTCTGAGACGGAGTATGTTTTTTTGAGAACTCTTATTGAAAAAAATATGATACCGGATGATGTAACTATTCAGGTGCTCACACAGGCAAGGGAACATATTATCAAAAAGACATTTGAGGCGGTAAAGGGTGCTCCAAGGGCAATCGTACATGTATACAATTCTACATCTCTTGCGCAGAGAGAGCAGGTATTCAGAAAATCAAAAGAAGAGATTAAGCAGATTGCCGTTGACGGGGCAAAACTTTTAAAAGAGCTTGCGCAGAAAGAAGAAGGAAATATTTTGTTTGAGTACAGCCCTGAGAGCTTTACAGGAACAGAGCCTGAGTATGCGCTTGAGGTCTGCAACGCGGTAATTGATGTATGGGAGCCAACCGCGGATAAAAAGTGTATTATAAACCTTCCGGCAACAGTTGAAATGTCGCTTCCACACGTGTTTGCGAGCCAGATAGAGTATATGCATAAAAATCTTCACAGCAGGGAAAATGTTATTATTTCGCTTCATCCTCACAACGACAGGGGAACAGGCGTAGCTGACGCAGAACTTGGAATTTTGGCGGGAGCTGACAGAATTGAGGGAACTCTTTTCGGAAACGGCGAGAGAACGGGAAATGTAGATATTATTACGCTTGCAATGAATATGTACGCACAGGGTGTAAATCCTGAGCTTGACTTATCAAATATGCCTGTTCTTGCAGAGACATTTGAGAGGCTTACGCAGATGAAGATAGGAGGCAGACATCCGTATTGCGGAAAGCTTGTATTTGCAGCTTTCTCAGGCTCACATCAGGATGCTATCTCAAAGGGTATGCATTATCGTGTCGAAAATGATACAGATCACTGGACT